>CALLPZ010000131.1 GCA_938015405.1 uncultured Pseudanabaenaceae cyanobacterium | reverse complement strand
TACCCCACTATCCAACACTAAAATACAATCTGCATTCCGCACCGTTGAAAGCCGATGGGCAATGATAAACGTTGTTCGCCCCTGGCTAATCCGCGTTAAATTCTGCTGAAACCGGCGTTCCGATTCCGTATCCAAGGAACTTGTCGCTTCATCCAAGAGTAGGATTCTTGGATTTCCCAATAACGCCCGCGCGATCGCAATGCGCTGTCGCTGCCCCCCAGATAAATTCGCCCCCCGTTCTCCCACTTTGGTGTTGTATCCCAGGGGCAAATCCTGAATAAACGCGTGGGCCTCCGCTAACTTTGCAGCCTCCACCACTGCCTCTAAGCCAAACTCGGTGCGATAGAGCTGGATATTCTCCATAATCGTCCCCGAAAACAGAAAACACTCCTGGGGGACTACGCCGAGTTGAGACCGGAGCGATCGCAGTGAGGTATGACCCAAATCATGACCATCAATCCAAATCCGCCCGCTTGTCGTCGGATATAACCCCTGCAATAACTTCACCATCGTCGTTTTGCCCGACCCGCTGCGGCCTACGATGGCGATCGTCTCCCCTGCTTTGGCGACAAACGACAAACTTTCCAGAATATTACGCTCCTCCATTTGCTCATAGCGAAACGTGACCCCATCAAACTCGACATCTCCCTGAATGGTCGGCAGTACTAGTTCCAAGGCTCCACTCCCCGACTCTGGCTTCTCCTCTAGGACATCATTTAGCCTCTCCACCGCAATCAAAACTTCCTGGAATTCATCCCACAGTCCCACCAAGGACAGCACTGGCCCAATCACGCGACCGATCAGCATATTGAAGGCCACCAACTGACCAATGGAAAGTTGATCTTGAATCACGAGTCTTGAGCCGTACCACAGGAGTGCCATGGAGCCGATGGTATTGATCAAACTACTTAAAACCGACAGCATATTCGTCAGTTTCTGGGCTCGGAACTGTGTATTCAGTAACCGCGTGAACCGATCCTCCCAGCGCCAGCGCACCTCCTGTTCTGCTGCTGCTGCCTTAACTGTTGCGACCCCTGTGAGCATCTCCACCAGTAAGGAGCTTTGCTCTGCCGAATCATTGAACACCTCCCGCGACAGCTTTTTCAGAAACGGCGTTGCCACCAGGGTCAAAAGGATAATGGGGGGGAGCATTCCCACGACCAAGAGCGAGAGCTGAGAGTTGTAGTAGAACATCAAGCCCAGATACACCACTGCCATCAGGGCATCTAGCCAGGTGGAAATGGCTTGGCGCATCAAAAATGCCTGGATTTTCTGGTTCTCCCCCACCCGCGTCAAGATATCGCCCACCTGGCGATTTTCAAAAAAGCTTAGGGGCAACCGTAGGGCATGGTTGACAAAACCACTGACCAAGGTCAAATTGAGCCGATTAGAAAAGTAGTCCAGCAAATATTGCCGCACTGCCCCCAGGCTCAATTGCCACACTCCAAATAGCAGTGCCCCAATGACAAACACATTTAGAGTTGTCAGACTTTTTTGAACCACCACTTGGTCCAAAATCACCTGGGTAAAAATGGGGCTCACCATGCCAAACAGCTGCATCAACAGCGACAGCACGACAATTTGCCCCAGAATCGAGCGGTAGGGCCACAGCACTTTCCAGAACTGCCCCAGCGATGCCCGTTGCGATGCCCCTGACTGTTTCAGCCGCTCCGTGGGAGCAACCATCAGGGCATATCCTGTCCAACTCTCCAGAAACTGTTTCCGAGGTAGTTTTTGCCTGCCTCGTCCTGGATCGGATAGCAACACATGCTCGCCCTTTACCGCATAGACAACCACATAGTGCTCGCCTTGCCAGTGGGCGATCCAGGGCAGGCGTTGCTCCTGCATTTTGCTCAGGCTTGCCCGCACCGGTCGAGCCGAAAACCCTGCTTGCTCTGCTGCCGCTGCCAAATGCTTGAGGCTGGCTCCAGAGCGGCCGACCTTGGCAAAACCTCGCAGTAGATTGAGGTTGAGACGATGGCCCCAAAACTGTCCCAGCATGGCCAAGCAAGTCGGTCCACAATCCGCTGCGCTCTGTTGGGCGATGAAGGGGTAACGACCCCACAGTCGAAGCTGTGCTTTGAGATGGCTGCGCCGGGGGGGCTGGGGAAATTCAACGTCAGGGCCTGTAGGGCGTTGGGAGGCTGCTGAGGCGTCGCTCTTCAAGGTGCGACGGGACGATGGAGGAGAGACCTTGCGCTGAGGGCGCGATCGCTTCCCCACTATGCTTTTGGCATTTAGCCTGGGCGATCGCCGCCCTCCCAATACCTGCTCTCCGGCTGATGTCTCCAGCTCCGGCCCTAATATCTTAGCCATGAGTTCTGGCTGCAACTGTCGGAGCTCCGACCAATGTTGCTGCTTCAAGCCATAGGCTCGCACGGCTGTCTGTGCGGTCCATGTCTTGGCTTGACTGGACTGAACCGTCTTGTTCGAAAGCCTGAAAGTTTGTCCCACTTCCAGCAATACATCAGGTTCATCTGTCGAACTCAAACATCCACTTCGGATCCACAGCAGTCCATCCAATGCCAAAGAATGGGCTGCTGCTGCCGCTAATTGTTCTCCCGCCGCAATCTCCACGGGGGTTATATAGGCCTGCAACTGCTGTAGCTGTTCCCCGGTTGGCACAGCTCCTCCCATGGATGCGTAAGCTTTCAAAAACACGAGTTGTTCTCGGACCTGTTCCTGAGCAAGCCACTGTTCTTGAAACGCTGGAAACTGCTCGATCCAAGCTTGTCGTTGTCTTCCTGGCAATCGCGCTACCCAGCCTGCACTCGATGCCACGACTCGATAGGGCAGAGGCTCAATCTCTGATGCATTAACCCAGCTCGTATTACCGAAAACTGCTCCTTGCTCTAACACCTGAACCGACAACTGACGCTGCTCGGCAGCGCTGTAGGACAGGACACGTACTCTTCCTTCGCAAAGGATGAGGAGGTCCTCTGTCCCGGCTAAGTCTTCGAGCAGGCAATCACCTAATGCGATGGGGAATAGCTCAAGCAATTGCTCCCATTCCTTCATTCGTGCGCGATCGCTTCCCTCATTGCTGCAGTAAGACCGCACCACGGCTTGACGAAGCCTTCCTACTTCTTCCGTAGAATATTGTGCTCCTTGTACAGGCTGCCTGACGTCCTCCATCATTCCCCTCGGGTAATAGTTCGCTCAGAATTCATGAAAAAAACGATAGCGAGCAAGGGTTTCGAGAGTATTTGAATTTATTCCTGTAGCTCGAGTAATGATTCTCTAGCAAGGAATGGCTGATAAAAATAATACTGATTTTCTCAAGTTATAAAATTCCATTCCCATAACCAGAACAATGTGCAAGCGAGGATGTGAGCTAGAGAATCATTTGACCAGATCTATATCCGAATAAAACTACATATAGAGAAGATGATCTAGTTAGATTAGATGAAACAGGAATTTTTTAAAAAATAAACATTTTTTGTGGACAAAATAAAAAAGATAGTCTCATTTGAGAAATATTGATTTTGATCAATGAGTCGGTTCTAGAGATTGATTGGTTTGTCTGAAACTCCTCCTGGGAGTATATCTTGGGAAAGTTTGGGGAGATTTTTAGGACTATGATTCTTTCAGGGAATGCGGTGTAAAAATGAATTTCAGGCCAATTCTGAGATAAGCCATGAGCATGAATTGCATCAACATTGGTATAAAGGTATTTGCTTGATTTTTTCAAAAATATGCTTTTTTAGATTTAGGCTAAGAAGAGAATTGAGTGTACTTTGATACCTGTCTTTGTTGGAAATGTTGTATTTAAATACCTTCTAACTAGACTGCGATGATGATCCGTAATCTCTGGATTTTGGCTCTGAGGAGGATTGATTGGTGTGACTTTTTAGACATTGCGTTGAGGCTTTGAATCTCTCAGTAATTGGAGGTGATTGATTTCTTGAGTGAGCTTTATCTCAAAATTTCCTGAATTAGATTCGACTTTTATTAGCAGATGAGGAGACCTCATGCAGCGTAAACTAGGTCAAAAACAGAGAAGTAATATTCAAGAGGCTGCAAAGCCAAGGTCGCGGAAGCGATCGCGGCCTCAACCTATTCCTCCCATCCCCAAAAAGCGCTTCACTGAGAATTCTTCGGTTACATCCGAAACTCTCCGCAAGTCCCAGTGGTCTGGATCCTTAGAAGCGATATTGGAGCAACCTCCTGCTAGCTTGCCCTTGCGCCTCACTTATGGGGGGATTGCTTTTGTCGCAGGCTTTGCATTTTGGAGTTGGTGTGGGCAAATCAACGAGCTAGGCCATGCCACAGGTCAGCTCATCCCCCGAGGAGATGCATTTGCGCTTCAGGCCAGCATCCCTGGGAAAATCACTCAGTTGATGGTAGAAGAGGGGCAACTGGTAGAGCAGGGAGACCTCATTGCCACGATTGAAAATGAGCTAGCCCAGGATGAGGTTGAGCGACTTGAGCAAAACATCTTTGCCAAGCACTTGGAAATTTCTCAGCAGCAGGGCCTCAAAACTCAGAACCTGCTCATTAGCCAAAATATTCAAACTCGTAACCAGGCTGATATTCAGGCCCAAGATGCCTTGATTGCCCAGATCAAAGCTAGGCAGGAAATGCTGGGACAATTGATCATGCAGTATCAGCAGGACATTGCAAGCTATCGTCAGCGCCTGCTCCGCATTCTCCCGTTAGTGGAAGCGGGGGTCATTTCCCATGACTATATCTTTGAGCTGGAGCAGAGTTTACGCGATCGCGAAAGTGTCCTGATTGAAAGCCAAGGTAGCCTCAATCAAGCTAATACCGAAGAACTGCAAATCCAGGCCCAGCGGCAGCAAAAGCAGTCTGAAGCACAAAACAGTGAAATCGAAGCAGAGAAGCAGCTCCAAATGCTGGATATGCAAATTGCAGGGCTGAACAGCACGATTGCCGAAAGCGAAACTCTCCTCAACAGTGCCTTGTCTCAGCTACAACAACATTCTCTCTATGCCCCGGTGACGGGAACCGTTTCATCTCTCAATATTACCAATGTTGGTGAAGTGGTTCAGCCTGGGCAAAGCATTGCAGAATTCCATATCGTTGATAATCCTTTAGTACTACAAGCAGTGCTACCTAGCCAAGAGGCAGGCTTCTTAGAAGTAGGAATGGCAACCAAGGTAAAACTAGATGCTTACCCCTATCAAAAATATGGATTAATCGAAGGAAATATTATTTCTATTTCTCCGGATGCTAAACAAGATCCCAAGATAGGTATGGTGTACGAACTAGAAATACAGCTTGAACGCAATAGCATTCAAGACGAAGGCCGCAGTATTTCTCTACAGCCGGGGCAGACGGCTACGGCAGATATCATCATTCGAGAACGTCGCATCGTAGACCTCATATTAGAGCCCATTGCTGGGCTCAAGGCAGGGAATATAACCTTCTAGAAACATTTCGAGACTTCGTAGATATCGCTAGAGCTGATTTTGAATAAATCGTTTTTTACCAAAAATGGATCTAGATATGAACTTGAAATCAGAGATAGGTGAACAGGACTTTTCCAAAGTCATTGATGCAATTATCGAAGGCAAGTATTCATGGGCTTGTGTCTTAATTTTGCAGTCTTCTGGTCATAATCCCCTCCATTACATTCCCTACCGGACCTATAACAGATTGATGAAATCAAATCTTAAGTCCAGGCAGGAGAAGCCTACAGAAGCTTGTCTGTCTACTAACCGTCCATTATCAAATGCATCTTCAAAGACTAAGTTTTCCGACTTAAACCATGTCAGTATTGCTACAGAGTCTAAAAAGGTCAGAGGTAGGGGTCTAGGCCTGATCTTTGATTTTTGGACTCTATAGAAAAAATGAATTGAATACTTAAGTAGATAGGCGCAAGTACCCCATAGATTGGTTTTCTGACGATTGGGGGCGAGTCTCGTCGAAGTCTGCTTAACTCTCGATGTCTCGTCCATATTTGCATCCATCTACTTCCCTAACCACTTGAATTAGCGAGTAGAGGTCACTATGGTTGCTGTCGCTGTAAGAAAGTCAGAGACTCTCATTGAGGCTGACGAAATTGTATCTGATTTAAAACATACCTTGCGATTTAGAGCCGTTTGCGATTCGGTTCTACATCAGAAAATCATTAATCAAGCTGCTGCTTCTCGGAATTTAATCCTCACAGATGAGGAGGTTCAGGAAGCCGTTGATAGCTTGAGGCTCGAAATGCGGCTAGAAAAGGCCTCAGACACTTTGGCTTGGCTAGAGAAGCAGGGGATCTCGCCAGAGGATTGGGAGGTGGGCATTCGCGATCGCCTCCTTTCTAAAAAACTTAGAAATCATCTCTTTGAAGGAGATGTAGAGCGACATTTCAACGAAAATCGACTCCAATTTGATAAAGTGCTGCTCTATCAAATCGTGGTTGAAAATTTTGAACTGGCCCAAGAGCTGTTCTATCAGATCGAGGAATCAGAAATCAGCTTTTTTGAGGCTGCTCATCACTATGATTTGGATACGGGGAGACGCGATCGTTGCGGCTATGAGGGGCTTGTGGCTCGACAAGGCTTACCCGCAACTATTTCAGCAGCATTGTTCAACACATCGCCAGGTGAGCTGGTTGGCCCTGTGCAAACAGAAGCCGGCTATCATCTTATGTTCTGTAAGGCAGTGTTATCTGGAGAATTGACAGATGAGGTGCGGGAATCCATTCTGGATAGCCTTTTTCGGGAATGGTTGGCAGGCGAACTCAATCATTTACTTCATAGTTAAGCGATAGAGGAGGCGAGACGGTAGCCTCACTCTCTGTTAAAAACTTTAGCAGTAGGTCGCTTCAAATAGCTTTGATAATAAAACTCTGTCGATGTAGGTTCTCTCACTCTGAGAGCTTGTGTCGGCGGAGTTTTTTAGTATGACTTTGAATTTCCCATTTCTAAAGTTGCATCTCGGGCATCTATAGCTTGATTCTCCTCATCCCTGCTTGTCATCATGTGGATTTAAGCTCACGGGCCTCTTCAGTGATGTGGCGATGACTATCGAGGTTGTTGTAAGCAAGCTTGGATTCCTTCTATCTCTATTCATGCTCAGAAGAGAAGGCAAGTTGTTAAAAGACTGGCATATTACTCAGAACTCTTGCTCTCTTGCTTCTTTTGACGGAATTAAAGCGATGAGAGAGGAATAGAAAAGCTGAAATCATGGATACGAAGAGAATTTTGGATCTAATTTTTCGATTTATGAAGATACTAGAAATGAGTCAATCAGACAGTTTCAGAGATTAGCTAATACTTGATTTTAGAAAAATGCCAAATTGGCAACTGCTCCTAAATGATTCCCCTAATCTAGTAATTGTCAGCTCGAAGGAGCCGACATCCTAAACTTCTTAAGTCTCAAAAGGAAAATCAAATGATCATTAACGATCTGAACCACATCCAAACCGCTGAAGAGAACGTTTGTGGTGGCTATAACTTTGGTGGTAACAGCGTGACCAAGGTGACCTCTAACCTCAACATCAATAGCAACTTCAACTCCCGTGTTCGTGTCTTTGGCAATTTTGCAGGTGCTGAAGCTGAAGCCGATGCTATTGGCCCTAACTCTTCTTCCCAAGCTCTATCCTTCACCACGACTGTGGCAGGTAAGGGTTCGTCTTCTTCCGCTACTTCTGTTTCCGCTAGTCAAGGCGCTTATTTCCGCCACTGGTAGGAATCATTTGCTTAACTGGGTGGAATGTTTGAAAGTCTGCTGGTAGTTAATGACAAGAGATTGAATCTGCTTCCTTCAATCTCTTGACTGGATTACTAGATTCTAGATAGTTTGGCGCTGGTTTCTTATTGTTATTCCAGCGCCTTCACTTTTCTTTTTTCGTCAATGTATAACTTTTTAAGCTTGAGTGACGTCGGGAGATGGATTGATAACAATGAGAACTCAATTTCACGTAATGATTGAGCTTAGGTCATTCAGTATTATCAAGAAGAGGTAGGAACTGTGGTGATCGAAGATTTAGATTTTTTACACATGACAGAGCGAGATAATACTGCTGTGGGTGGTAGCAATACTAGGGTTTCTGGCACTGCCAATACTGGCTATGCCACTGCCTTTGCAAGCATTGGTAGTCTTAGCCTTGGGAATCAAACCTACAGTAGCAGTCTCACTTCTACGCAGGTTTCTTGGACTTCTTTCTCTGTTACAAGCCTTGCTGAGGCTGAAGGATCAGCGATCGCCCAGTCAGGTCACTCCTCTTCTCGCAGTAGTGCTCGATATCGGTCCACCTCCATTCATATCGAATACTCGCACGACTAGAAGACTTGCTAACAGCTGGATAGATTAAGTTGATTCAGCTGACTGAGTGAGAACAACTGCTCAGAGTATCAATCGACTGCTCAATCTATTTTGTAGCTAGGAGCTAGGAAATGTCCCTACTAGGCTTTGACGATATGCTTCAGTCACCCTTGAGACTACTCTCCCTTAATCCAGAGCAAGATACTGAGGCTCCATTGGGAGTGAAGGCGTCGGCAAGCTCCTATTCTGATTCGAGTAGCCCAGCCAATGGTTCAAACCTTGCCTTTTCCTATGCTGCGCAGACTGAGGCTGGTCAATTACTGATTGCAGCAGTTGCTTCTGAAGCTGGAGGCACAGCCGAAGAAGTTATTTATATTCCAGGGGAACCGTCTGGTGAGGGTAGTGCTCCAGTGGCAGCTCCGTCTCCGGCGCAAGGTAGCTCTGAAAATATTGGCTCAGAAGTTTCTATCTCTTCTTTTTCTTTCTTTTCTAGAGAAGATTCAACAAGTCAGATTCTGGGTTGGCAACTCGATGCAGAGCTAAATGCTAGCTCTGCTCCATTGAATGCACAAACCCCTGATGCGAGTTTGTATCCTGGAATGACAGGAGATTTTAACGGAGATGGTCAAGCAGATCTTCTCTTACATCGTGAGCCAGGCTTTAGCGAAAGCGTTATCTGGCATTTTGATAGTGATGGAAGCCGAATTATCTCAGATATGACAGTTCAGCACCAACCCATAGATCCCAGTTGGAATATGGTCGGTTCACTTCAGCTTAATGATGATGCGAAAGCCGAAATTTTGCTCCACAACCCA
>CALLPZ010000130.1 GCA_938015405.1 uncultured Pseudanabaenaceae cyanobacterium | reverse complement strand
GGCTGTGATTGTGTTTATCTATGCATCGGATCCTGCGGAATCCTCTCTAAATCCCAGCATTACTTGGCAAGCGATTTATAAGGGGTCAAGTCATTCTCGTCGGGGCCGCTACACCGGCAATAAGCTGCGCCGCCCAGAAGTTAGCATCAGCCCGAAGGATACCTGGGCGGTGTATTGGGAGCTGCTGGAGCTGGAGCCGATGAAAAAGCCCCTGACCATGGATCGCTTCTGCCAGCTAGGTAAGAAGAAAAATCTAGGCCCTCGCTTTTTGCCCAAAGGTCCCATGCTGGTGGAATATCCCAAGGCGAACTAGCGGCCTTGACCCCTGCGATGGGCCAAGGATGTCAGCGTTCAGCTAAATAATTACTGCAATTTGCAGCGACCCTGGCGGTCTCAACTAGTGTTGAGAGGGCTGGGGTTTTGCTTTGGGCGATTCAGACAGAAGACGCTCAACAGCCTCAAAGCGGACCCCTTCCCCCAGCCCCTCCTCCACCCAGGAGAAAGGGAACCGACCCTGAGACCCATACCCTATGAGATTCAACTATCAGCCCCCAGTTTCTAAGGTTTTGGCCTATGGCGTGGTGAAGCCGAGGAAGCAGCCTAGCCCCAAGCATTGGCCTGATTATGTGGGTGAGCTGGGGCTAACGGAGGAGCATGTGCCAGAGCTTATTCGCTTGGCGCTGGACCGGGAATGCCAGAAGGTACCGAGTCAGTGGGTGGAGGTTTATGGCCAGGTGCATGGTTGGCGATCGCTGGGGCAGCTCAAGAGCTTGGCCGCAGCAGAGCCTTTACTCACGCTGCTGGGAGATGAGGGCGATGATTGGGTGACGGATGAGATTCCCTATGTGTACGGGATGATTGGGGCGGCGGCGATTCCGGCATTGGCGGGCTATTTGGGAAAGTCGTCTAAGCCTTCCTGGGGAAGGATGACGACGATTAGTTGTTTGCGGGCGATCGCCGAAGCCAATCCAGAAGCCCAAAGCGATTGCATCGCTGCGATGGTGAACCAGCTCAATGATGCTCGACGCAATGCCCCCGAGATCAATGGGTTGCTGATTGCGGAGCTGGTGGAGCTGAAGGCGGTGGATATGGCAGGGGCGATCGAGCAGGCCTATGCCACGGGCAATGTGGATGAGTTGATGGCGGGAACCTGGGCTTCGATTCAGGTGGATCTGGGATTGAAGGTGCGATCGGACTTTAGCGAAGCGGACTTCCAGCCGAAGATTCCGCCAGAGCTGGCCGAGATTCAGCGGCTGGGACGGATGAGTGCAGAGCTGAGTGATGACGTGGGGGATGCGCCGATGTCGTTGTCGGATGCGCTGATGGCGACGCCTGAGCAGGCCTCTGAGCCTGGTAAAGGGGCTGGCAAGGGCTTTAGCAGTAATGGCTTTGGCGGTGCGAAGAAATCCGGTAAGAAGAAGAAAAAGAAGTAGGCCAAGGATGCTCTGCAAGGTCACGGAGAAAACGGGAGCCATCCTGGCATCGGCTCCTGGAAGCCTGGGGAAATGCGGATACTTAATGGCATCCTCGGATCTCGTTTGGCGTAGGCTTTTTTTTGAGGTTGCGCATTTTTGGGGAGTTTGCCAGGAGAGAAAATCTGTATTGCCCTAATCTCTCCGCAATTAAGCGAGGGTTTTGCGACGAAAGCTGGCTCAAGTTGGCAGGAGCATTTCCAGCTAATTCGGCTCGCTTTGATGGCTAAGAAGCTGTACTTAGCTAAGGCGGTAATGTAGCTTGTAAATCCACAGGATTTTAGTTTTCTACGTTGAAAGATTGGGTTCAGGAGAAAGTTCCAGAGCGATATCTATCAAGTTCAGACGAGATAGATGCGGTTCAGAGGAGTCGAGCATTAGGTTGTTGATGTCTTAGTTAAGCAAGACAACTTGCGTCCTCTCACAACCTCTAGTGTTCATGAAATTCTCCAGCAAGATCAGCGTTCAAATCCTTTCTGCTATTGCCTTTGGTGGTGTAGCTTTGCTTACTGCAAGCAATCCTGCTCAAGCCTTTTCATTCAAGATGTCCTCTGGTATTGCGGGTCCTAATGGTGAGACCAATCAAGGTGCTTTTTCTGAGTTTTATAACCTTGAAGGCACAACTACCGTCGACTTTAACGATGGCGCGCCGACCGATGGTTTCGCGAGCTATTCTTTGACCGGTAACCGCGCCAAGACATTGTCTGACCGCTGGGCCCCTGTGGGTGCCAATGGCGAAAAGAATGACTCCGATTACTTGACGACTTTTAAGGGCAGCAATGTCGTGATCGACTTGCAAGAAAGCCTGAACTACTTCGGCATCAACTGGGGTGCTGCGGATGATGGCAATACTTTCTCTTTCTTTAAGGGTGACACCTTAGTAGAGGCCTATGACACTGCGCGCATTATTGCAGAAGGTGGTTTTGATCAGACTTCTAGCTATCACAATAATGAGGGCAATGGCTATGTGCATTTCTATGCTGATAGTGCACTGGAATTGTTTGACCGCATTGTGATTTCTGAGGCCAATGGCGGTGGTTTTGAGTCTGACAACCACTCTTTCCATGTGGGTGATGACCGTTTTGAGGGCTTTGATGCTGAGAAGGTGCCTGAGCCTGCAATGATGCTGGGCTTGGTTGGTGCTGCTGGCATGTTGGTGCGTAAGCGTAAGCAGGCTGC
>CALLPZ010000129.1 GCA_938015405.1 uncultured Pseudanabaenaceae cyanobacterium | reverse complement strand
AGGGGTCTCAGGGGTCTATGACCTGAAAGTTGCAACCTTTGATGAGAATGATGGCGAAGCGAACTTAGAGATTCGTCGGAATGGGACTTTGATTCGCACTTTAGTGCTGGATGCCAACCCAGGCGGCAATGCAGCGAGTGCCGATACGCTGGTGATGCCTGTGATTAAAGAGATTCAGGTATCGAAGGGCGATCGCTTTGTGATCACGGGCAATGAAAAACAAAGTGAGCATGCTCGGTTTGATTTCATTGAATTCTTACCGGTGACTGTTGCCTCGAATCCGGTGCCAAATCCGGTGCCAAATCCTGTTCCGAATCAGAGCCCGACCAGCAGTGGTTTGAGCGATGTGACGGTGTTGGAGAATGCAGCGGATACGTTGATTAATTTGTATCCGAGTTTTGCCGATGCTGAGACATCGGATAGTGATTTGGACTATCGGATTTCGAGTAATACAAATTCGAGCTTGTTTAGCGATATCTCGATTAATGGTGCCGGGCAGTTGCGCCTAGATTATGCAGCGGGTATAACGGGAAGCTCAACCCTGACCGTCGTAGCCACGGATGAAGCAGGCGCATCGGTCGCGAGTAGCTTTGAGGTATTGGTGAAAGAAGCTGCTAGTCCTCCGAGCGTAGAGCCTCCCAATCCGATCGTATCGACGCCCGCCAATGCAACCGTGGTGCGAGTGGAGGCTGAAGAGATTCGCAAGGTAACGGGGTATCGCCTAGAGAGTAATGGTGTGGCATCAGGTGGCCGACTGTTGAGCTTGGTGGGAGGCGAAGGTAATGAAGTGGGGAGTGCGGAATTTGATTTTTCAGGGGGGTCAGGGGTCTATGACCTGAAAGTTGCAACCTTTGATGAGAATGATGGCGAAGCGAACTTAGAGATTCGTCGGAATGGGACTGTGATTCGCACTTTGGTGCTGGATGCCAACCCAGGTGGCAATGCAGCGAGTGCCGATACGCTGGTGATGCCTGTGATTAAAGAGATTCAGGTATCGAAGGGCGATCGCTTTGTGATTACGGGCAATGAAAAACAAAGTGAGCATGCTCGGTTGGATTTCATTGAATTCTTGCCAGTGACTGTTGACTCGAATCCGGTGCCAAATCCGTTGCCAAATCCTGCTCCGAATCAGAGCCCGACCAGCAGTGGTTTGAGCGATGTGACGGTATTGGAGAATGCAGCGGATACGCTGATTAATTTGTATCCGAGTTTTGCCGATGCTGAGACATCGGATAGTGATTTGGACTATCGGATTTCGAGTAATACAAATTCGAGCCTGTTTAGCGATGTCTCGATTAATAGTGCCGGACAATTGCGCTTGGATTACGCAGCGGGGGCAACTGGGACTTCAACGTTGACTGTAGTGGCAACGGATGAGGAGGGTGACTCTGTTGAAAGTCGCTTCGATGTGTTGGTGAAAGCTGTGAGTCCGACAACAAATCCGACTGAGCCAACGCTTCCCACCGCCACAGTGATACGGGTGGAGGCTGAGGGGCTGACTGCTGTCACCGGTTATCGCTTAGAGAGCAATGGCGCTGCCTCAGCAAATCAAATGCTGAGCCTGGTGGGAGTGACGGGGGGAGAAATTGGCACTGCTTCCCTGGAAGTTGATAGCCTGACTGGTTTTGTGCCAGGTGCCAGCTATGACATTTCTGTGGGGACTTTTGATGAGAATGATGGGGTGGCTCGTTTTGAGCTTGAACTCAATGGTGAGCAGATCGGGCAGAAGTTGGTTCTGAATGACCCTAACGGAAGCTACATTGCTCAGGCGAGTAACTTTAAAGAGTTAGGAATCGCCTCTAGCGTGACCTTATCTGCGGGGGATATTCTAAAAATTACGGGATTTGAGAATTTGAGCGAGCATGCACGCTTGGACTTCTTGGAATTAACGCCTGTAAGCCCATAGATAAAATTTCAGAAGTGGCCCGGCTTTTGACCAGGGGGAGGGGAGGTTGAGCCTGGGCTGAATTGGCATTGAACTTTGCCCAGGAGACAACTGGCGTTGACCCAGCCGAAGTTTCGGCTATCTGTACTTTCGAGCCGGTTATCTCCGAGAAGCCAGTATTGCTGGTTCTCGATGGCAGCTACTCGCTTAATCATGACTAATGTTGCTTGCTCAGGATGCTGCGCAATGACGACATCCCCGACTTGGGGCAATTGAGTTTGATAAGCCCTGGGATGGTAAAGGATTTCATCTCCTGGCTGGAGCAGAGGCTGCATAGAGCGACCTTCGATGCGGTGGCGCGATCGCTGCCCTACGACCCAGCTCAAAAATTCTCCCCAACTGAGCTCTGGCAGAGGAGAAAAGTTGTCAGCATTTAAGTGATTGGGAGAGAAGTTATCCATAGAAAAACTGGTGGGAACAGAGCCCCCACCAGTTGAATAATCCTGATATTGTTCGTCAGCCACGGGGCCTAACAAATCCGCACCGGTGATATCCAGTGTGGCTTCTAACTAAATCATAGTCTCGGAGACAAATGATGGATTGTTGCCGAATTGAATGATTTTCAAGTCGTCAGGGGTGACATGATACTGACCCCTGACGGCTATGAAGGCTCAATTAGCTCGCTTTGACGAAAGCAACGTCGCGGCCCTTGCTAGCCCAGAACATGCCGTGGATTTTCTCTACAGCTGCCATGAGTTCATCAGCATGTTGCTGGCTGACTTCGACCTTGCAGGCGGAGCAGAGCTTAGCTGCTTTCCAGAAGGTGTCATGTAAATCGGGGTACTTCTCTAGGTGAACGGGCTTGAAGTAGTCAGTCCAAAGAATCAGTAAATCTTCCTTGGTTTTTTGGGATTGCTCTTCCTTAACAGCAATGTAGCGGGAGAGGGTGTTCTGGTAAGCAATTTGAGCAGCAGCATCACCAGCTGCGGGGGCTTCCAGGGCCAGGATTTTCTTGGTCATTGAAACCACTGCTTCTGCGGTTACTCGAGCAGAAGCAGGATCATATACGCCGCAAGGACCATCACAGTGAGCTTGAACAGCTGCTGCGGGGGATGCTTTGGCGATAAGGGTTGAAATAGTCTTGAGCATTATCTAAAACTCGCTCCGTGTTCCGTTCTGATGAGGATGCTCCTCGGCTAAGTTGCTCAGAGGTTCAGCCGTTTGCAGCTCTCACCATAATCTGTGTCGAACCGTAGTTCAAGCGGTTTTGAAGGGCGATTTCTCGGGGAAATATAGTTTTCTGGAGCTAGGTGGACTGAGAAGAGCTAAAAATCTCTGTAATCCCCTGCTGGTAAGTCTTTCTGCTTCCTCAAGCTGCGTTAAGCTATGTCATCTGACTGTGTTAAAAGTCTACGCAACCATAGAGCCTGAGACATCGGTTTACATGGTTGCTAAATATTGCTTTTTGGCGGCGATGACCCAGCTGAAATAGCAACACAACGATGAGGACAATTTGCTGGGTATTGGGACGAGGTTCGGTGAAGAACGTTATGACTTTACGCGCATGCGATTGGCCCAAGCGAGGGCGATCGCAGGGGGCAAAATTAAGCCAAAAATACCTAAGCCAATCCTCAACAGCGGGGCTCCCCCCTCTCCAGGCAGCCCAGATAGGATGACTGCTCCAAAGAGGCCAATGATCACACCTGCGGGTAGGGCAAAGACATCAAGTTGCCCTGTGGTTTGGGGGGGCAGCGTTTCTCTCAGGATGGCGCCACAACTGGGGCAAGTGTTATCACGGCGGCCCACTTCGGCATTGCATTGTTTACAGGTTTTGGTTGCTGCCATGGTGAACCGGGTGGATGAGGAGATTTAGGGTGACTAGCGTGTTTCTGAGACTTGGCTGATTGGCGTAATCTGCAATGTTCAGAGCGCTGCTCAAGACTCGTGAGTAGGACTAGGGCAGACTGGCCTGGATGGCAGCTTCTAAGTCTGCTTTGTTCAGATGGGTAGTAACAAAGACTTCTTGAAAGCTCTTACCTTGGCGGGCGATCAGCTTGAAGCCACCTTGAATTGGCACAGAAACCTTGAGGCGAAACTTGGGCGCATGACTACGAGCCCGGCCAATGACGGCAGGGGTGAGGGTCTCGACCCCAGGCTTGTGGCAGAGGCGTTCCAGGATGGCGATGAGGCCTGGGAGATGGGTGGAGTGGTTGCGCACTAATCGCCCTTTCCCTTGGCCTTTGCCTGGCCTTTTCCCTGAGGAGGTTGCCGCGTTTTCAGGTTTAGCCCCGGAGGAGTGAACGGAGCGATCGCTGGAGCGTTTCCTTGCCATCAGAGACTCCTAGGCTTCAAGAGGAGCCATCGTTAGCCCGGCCCGCAAGAGTTGTTGGTGATAGAGCTCTGCCTGTTCCTGGGGACCGACCCAGACGATGGCTTGCCCTTCATGGTGGATTGTATTTGTGAGATCTCGAGCGAGGTCGCCATTCATGCCAGGGATGTATTTCATCAAACAGGCAATGACATGCTCAAAGGTGTTCTCATCGTCGTTGAGGACGATCACTTTGTAGTTTGGATAGGGCTGACGAACAGTTTGACCCGTTTTCTCTGGGGCCAGTGTGGGCGATAAGAAGCCACTGCGAATCGTTGCCATAGGGCTCAGTCCGTTTTGTAAAGCTTTTCTCACAGATGTTCATATTCTCAGTGGGCGTTACCTGAGCGCAAGGGGGCAGGGTCTTTTGGTGTTCGGATTGGGGTGGGATTGGAACCGATTTGGCTCCCTGAACTCTAGGAGGGCTGGGGACCAAGCTTACGAAGAATCTGAGCGTTCTGTTAACAAATGCTGCGATCGCTCGCAACTCTCGGATAGAATTAGAAGTGTAATTAATTGCAGGAGTTAATCCTATGCTCGCTCTTGGCTGGGCCGCTCTATTGGCTGTGTTCACCTTCTCCTTGGCAATGGTGGTCTGGGGTCGCAATGGCGACGGCAGCATCGGCTTCTAGAATTTTTGCTTAGATTTTGTTTGACAGGGCTCATTTGAGCATTTGGAGGAGATGAGCTATGGAAGCTTCTGCTTCAACTATCTTGGCGACGGTGGCGCTTGGCTTAATGATCATCGTGACCGGTGGCATTGCCTATTTGACTGCTGCTGACTGGCGCGATAAGCGTCGGCAAAAGCGGGATGGCATGGGCCAGCGCTAATGCTAGATAGATTCGAAAAGAGGGCGCGAGCTGTAAGTCAGTTCGCGCCCTCTTTTCGTTTTTGCTTATGCTCTGGGAGCTGTTGGGCTCTCAATCCCCCAGCTTTAGAATCATTTGATTCCTACTACTGGGAAGGAGGGAAGCCCCTAGATTAGAGACTCCCATCACCTCAGGTATCCATCGCTTTAGCTTTTAGGAGCGTGAAGACCGCATTCCTTCATGGTTGCCTCTTCCCACCACCAACGACCTTCACGCTCATGCTGATTGGGCATAACAGGACGGGTGCAGGGCTCACAGCCAATGCTGATGAAGCCGCGCTCGTGGAGAGGGTTGAAGGGCACTTCCATGGCACGAATGTAAGCCCAGACTTCTGCAGAAGACCATTCAGCCAAGGGGTTGAACTTCATCAGAGGATGGTCGTCGGTGCCAAAGAAGGTATCTTGCTGAACTTTCGGCACTTCAGAGCGGGTTGAAGGGCTTTGGTCTTTGCGCTGGCCAGTGATCCAAGCATCCATTGTGCCAAGCTTACGGCGCAGGGGGCGGACCTTGCGGGCGCGGCAGCATTCTTGGTGACCGTCTTCGTAGAAGCTGAATAGGCCTTTCTCTTTGACGAGGGCTGCGACTTCTTCGCCGTCAGGATAGACCACGTCAATGGCGATGCCGTAGTGCTTACGCACTTTCTCTAGGAACTGGTAGGTCTCAGCATGGAGGCGACCTGTGTCGAGGCTGAAGACTTTTACATCTTTCTTGATCTGGGCAGCCATGTCGACGAGCACCACGTCCTCAGCACCACTGAAGGAAATGTAGATGTTGTCGAACATGCCGAGGGCATGTTCGATGACTTCCTGGGGGCTTTTGTCAGCTAGCTCCGTTTCAAGACTAGCGATGTCGGGGGTGGCAGCTAACTGCGTCATGGTGCGTTCTCTGAGCAAATGATTTTTGGCAAGCTCTTATTTTACCAAGCTCTTTCCCCTCTCGATGGTAGAGCGGATGTTAAAGGGATTCATGGGACAACGGTTGATCGTCTGTTTACGGCAATTGTGGAGCAAATACCTCCCCTAAGGTCACTCTTAGGCCGTTGACAAAATCCCAGCCTGATTGGGGCTTTTTGCCTGCAGGTTGAACTTTTAGGAGAAGTAGGGGGCCGTTGCCACTTTGGATAACGGGACCGTAGTTTTTGAGGAGGGCGATGACTTGGCCGGGGGAAGCATCGGTTGGGGCTGTGTCTTGGGCTGTTTTCCAGGTGGCGATCGCTCCTTCCATTTCGCTGGGCCAAGGTAATTCTGCTTCTAAAGCCAGAGTCGCTTGAATCTTGATGTCTTTTTCGCGGAATGTGCTGGCACAACTGGGATAGAAGCCTCGAACTTGGTTGTGGAGCTCCAAGGCGCTGCGCTGCCAGTCTAGTTGGTAATCCGGCTTTTTGATCAAGGAGGCGTAGGTGGCTTGGTCGTTGTCTTGGGTTTGAGGCTGGAGGGTGCCAGCCTCTAGCTGAGGGAGTGTTTGGGCTAGGAGTTCAGCTGTGAGGTCGGCCATGGTCGCTGCGACATCATGGGCTGTATCGATGGGGCTGACTGGCATCGTTGCTTTGAGTAACATGGCCCCGGTGTCCATACCTTCGTCCATCAGCATTGTCGTGACGCCGGTTTCGCTGACTCCGTCATGGATGCACCATTGGATGGGGGCTGCGCCTCGGTATTGAGGGAGGAGGGAGCCGTGGCCATTGACGCAGCCTAGGCGAGGCATAGAGAGAATCTGGTTGGAGAGAATTTGGCCGTAGGCAACGACGACGAAGAGGTCGGCCTGGAGGGTTTGGAGTTGGTCTAAGGTTTCTGGATCTTTCTTGATGCGGGGGGGCTGCCAGACCAGTAGTTCATGCTCTAGGGCAACTGCTTTGACAGGCGATGGAGTCGTCTGACCGCCACGTCCTCGGCGCTTGTCGGGCTGAGTTACCACGCCCAGGACGTTAAAGCGATCGTCTTCAATCAGACCCTGCAAGCTGGGTACGGCGAATTGAGGCGTACCAAAGAAGACGATGTTAAGAGGCATGTTTTGGAGCTGAGGGATTGGGAGATGTGAAGCCGCTACTGTGGTGTCACGCTGATCTCAATGCGGCGGTTACGTTGACGGTTCTCGTTGCTGTTGTTAGCGATCAGGGGTTGGGTGTTGCCTGCGCCAACGGGATTCCAGGTGAAGCGTTTATCAGGATCAGTCGTTTGGGAGCGTAGGTAATTGGCGATGACTTGGGCGCGGCGGAGGGATATGTCGCGTTGGCTTTCGGGGGAGCCGACATCGTCGGTGTGGACAGTGACGGTGACGGTGGCTTTGTCGTAGGTGCGCATTTCGCTCAAGAGAGTGCCTAGCAAGGCGTTGGCACCAGGCTTAAGCGCACTTTGCTCATCGGCAAAGAGAGGATCGGTGGGGAGGGTCATGACCAGGGGCTCTGGTCGGGACTGGGTCGGAGCTGAGGCTTGGGGGCCAGCACTGGGGTCCGTGAGGGTTTGGGCGATCGCGCCGAGTCGCTGCTCTAGGTCTGCTTTGGAATAGTCGTAGCCCAGCTGTTGCTCGAGGGCAGTGGTGCGCTGGTCGAGCTGTGCCATCTCCTGGCGGAGGGCATTGGCTTCAGTGATGAGTTGCTGACGCTGGGGCTCGGTGAGAGCTGGGGCCGCTGCGTTGATTTGGGGCTTGGGGGCGGGATCGAGACGATTGGCAATGCCTTGAACAAGGCGCTTGGGTAACTTTTGGGTGGCACTTAGGCTGTCGCTAGTGCCTTCCAGGCCGCGTTCTAGTAGGGGAGCCTCTTCGCTAGGGGGCGCTGCTATAAAAGAAGCCACGGTGATGCCACCTACAGCAGCGAGGCTCCCGGCAATGCCTAATCCCAGTAGGCGCAGGATCAAGCCGCTGCTGCGATACCAGAGGGATTTTTGGCGCTTTTCTTTTTTTGCCTGTTTGGCGGCGGTTTTGGCGGCTTTGCGCTCGGCTTTTTCGGCGACTTTTTGGGCAGCAGCATCAATCTTGGCTTGAGCTTTGTCGGTCTTCGCTTGGGCCTTGTCAGTCTTGGCTTGGAGCTTGGCCTGCTTCTTTTCTGCCTTTGCTTGGGCTTTCTGCTCTTTTTTTGAAAGGGGAGGAGCGGGTTTAGGTGGCTCTGCCACTGCTGTTGCGACGCCTGCACCGAGGTTTTCTAGCTGTGGTGAGGAGTCTTCATAGCCCGAAACCTGATGACTAGGCTCATTGAGCGGAGAAGTATCGGCGATCGTTGACTGAGGGGGGACAACGGAGGGATCAAGAAATCCATCTGAATTGTCTAGCGATGAAGGATTGAGGTTGGATTTAGATGATTCATTCATGGCTGCGACCCCTAGTGGTTCTAAATTCGACAATCTATATCTCGTTCCCCATTTCTCTCGTTAACTAGATGGAGATAGGCCTAGAACAAGGTCTTGCCACACCATCTAGAACAGTTGCGCCTGGAACCGTTGCGCTAGAAACACGGCGACATAATAGCGTGGCAACCTCATTTGTTTCGACCGTAACTCTGGATTACTAATTCCGTCGCTTCAAATTAAAAGCTTGTAATATGAATAGATAATCCGTTCCGCTAGGGCTACCTGGGTGGCCTTTGTTCTAGTTGATTGCCTAATCCTGACACGAACTATGAAAAATCAGCAAAATTGTTGCGCTGCTTGGGTTTCTCGCCTTGTTTTGGGGTTTGGCGCAGGTTCTCTGTTGATGCTACCCACTGGGGCAATGGCTCAGGCAGACCCTACGGCTGATGAGACCATCTGGGGGAGTGAGACGGCTTCTGTGAGTGGTGATAATGGGGCTGCTTCTAGCCTTCTTGACATCATTCAGCGAGGGCAAGTTGGGCCGACCCAGAGCCGAGCTGATTTTCTGAAGAAGCAGGACGAGAATTTGAGCGATGCGGCGGCGGTATTTCGTGCTAGGCAGCTAGAAGCCTACAAGACCACTTCTGCCTCTACACCTGCTTCTGCAGAGACGTCAGGGGGTAAGACTGTAGAGACAGAAGGGGCTGTAGATACATTGGAGCTCGAAAAAGTTGATGAGAATACGCAGTCCAAATCGCTAAAGACGACTCCGCGCCCTGCGCTGTGGTAGCAGGCTAAGGCCAAGGCCTTTCGGCCATACCGTTTGGGAGGCCTTGACCACCTGGAGGTGAGCTGCAGAGGTTGTTAGTTCCCCAGGCTCGTGATTGATCGTCACAGCGTTGAATGCCGTTGGAGGTTGCCTTGTGTTGGGTAGCCTCCTTTGTTTTGCCTGTAAAGCTTAGTGGCTGGGACATTTAGGCTGATGGGGAGATGAAAGGCTGACGGGGGATGATGATGTCAGTGTTCTTGTGAAATTGAGTGCTTGGGATAAACTGAGGCTGGCTTGGGATTGGGTGGCAATGTGAGACTGACCCCTGCAGATTTGAACTTGAGTGGCTTGGTTTGTCGCTGGTTATAAGGTTGTATCGCAGTCATAACCATTCGAAATGGATATTTGAGTAGGAAGATATGGTGGCTGTAGCCGGTAAATCTAGGGCATCTAATTTGGACTGGGAGGCGATCGCCAATGCCTTTGAGGCTGATTTAGGGAGAGATCGCGTTGTGCGCCGCCGGGAAGAGCTGCTGGTCTATGAATGCGATGGCTTGACCAGCTATCGTCAGCGTCCCAACTTAGCGGTTATGCCTCGCACCACTGAAGAGGTGGCCATGGCAGTCCGTCTTTGTAATGAGTGGAATGTTCCTTTCATTGCTCGGGGATCAGGGACGGGTCTCTCGGGGGGAGCCCTGCCCATTGAGGATTCGGTGCTAATCGTGACGTCTACGATGCGCGAGATCATCGAAGTCGATATGGATAACCAGCGCGTGGTGGTCCAACCCGGTGTGATCAATAGCTGGGTGACTCAGGCCGTGGGTGGTGCAGGTTTCTACTATGCTCCGGATCCCTCTAGCCAAATTATTTGTTCTGTGGGAGGGAATGTGGCGGAGAACTCCGGTGGGGTTCACTGCATGAAGTATGGCGTGACGACGAATCACGTTCTGGGCCTGAAGGTGGTTTTGCCCAATGGCGATATTGCCGATATTGGCGGCAAGGTCCAGGAGATGCCAGGCTATGACCTGACGGGCATTTTTGTGGGCTCCGAAGGAACGCTGGGCATTGCGACAGAAATTACGCTGCGGATCTTGAAAGCACCGGATTGCATTCGCGTGTTGTTGGCGGATTTCACCAGCATTGAAGCAGCTGGTGAGGCTGTGGCGGGGATTGTCGGAGCTGGCATTATCCCGGCGGGCATTGAGATGATGGATAACTTCAGCATCAATGCAGTAGAAGATGTGGTGAATACAAATTGCTATCCCCGTGATGCCGAGGCGATTCTGTTAGTCGAGTTAGATGGGCGCGGCGTGGAAGTGGAGCTTAACAGTGCCAAGGTGGAAGAGATTTGCAAGGGGGTGGGAGCAAGAAGCATTACCAGTGCATCAGATGCGGCGGAGCGGCTGACCCTGTGGAAGGGACGGAAGGCGGCATTTGCGGCGATGGGTAAGTTGAGCCCTGACTATTACGTGCAGGATGGGGTGATTCCTCGGTCTCAGTTGCCTTGGGTGCTGAAGGAAATTGGTGAGTTGGGTGAGCAACATGGCTATCACGTGGCCAATGTGTTCCATGCGGGAGATGGCAATTTGCATCCGCTGATTTTGTACGATAATTCCGTGCCGGGTGCCTTGGAACGGGTTGAGGCTCTGGGGGGCGATATTCTCAAGCTCTGTGTGAAGGCGGGGGGCAGTATTTCCGGTGAGCATGGCATTGGCGCAGATAAGCGGTGCTATATGCCGCAGATGTTTTCTCCGACAGATTTGGAGACGATGAAAGGGGTGAATGAGGCGTTGAATCCGCGAGGGTTGGCGAATCCAACAAAGATTTTCCCGACGCCGAGGACTTGCGGGGAGGCGGCGACGGCTGGGAAGTCGAAAAAGCTGGCGGAGCAGATGGAAGGGGTGGAGCAGTTCTAGGGGCAGGTGGCTTTTTAGAATATTTCTACTAGAGCAGATTCTCACCTTGGGAGGAGGTAGAGGTGGGTTGGCTTGAGGCTTGAGGCAAGGCAAACCCAGCCTGGCTCCCTCCCAGGAGGGAACTCTAAGCTGGTATTAGTAAGCCTATCTGTTCGTAACAATGAACTGTGGGCAAAACCGCAATCTAGTGATGGCAAGGGCTATGGCTGTCGCTGTTCAGCGTTTTAAGCTTGATGAATATCTGAAATATGACGATGGTGCCGATGGCCGCTATGAGCTGGTTGATGGAGGGCTGGAGCCTAAGCGATTAGGAACGGGCAAGCATAGCCAAGCTACATAGCCAAGTTATGAGCTTGCTGGAGCGGCGGTTTGAGCGTGAGATTGAAGAGAATCAATTGCCTTGGATTGCTTGGAAGGGGCTGATTGGGGGTAATCGCCATAGGGTGGGCTTTGGGAAAAGTCGCGTATTCCGGATGTAGTGGTGATGGATGCTGCGCAGCGGGATGAGATGGCAGAGCGGGAGGCGGTGATTCGGTAGGGGGAGGCTCCGCCGTTTTGGGAGGTGGTGAGTGAGTCGACGAAGGTGGTGGATTATTGCAGTTAGCGATCGGAGTATGCGGTGCTGGATAGTCCTGAGTATTGGATTGTTGATCCGTTGTTAGAGAAGGTGACGGTTTGTCGTTTGGTGGATGGGTTGTATGACCAAGTGGTGTTTGAGGGGGATGCGGTGATTGAGTCAGCTACTTTTCCGGTGCTGATTGGCATGGTGACTCAGGTTTTAGCAGGAAGTGCCAGAGCATAACCCAACCCTACAGATTCCTATTTCGTACCAGGAACGATGAGCCCTCTCCTTTTAGCTTGTATCCCTGGGACTGGGGATGACTGTGATAGCCCCACTTGTTGTATAGGACAAGATTGCGATCGCGATTGAGGGGGTGACAGCCTCGCAGTCGCGAGTCCCCTATCCTGCCTGCACTACAGGAAGGCATAATCTCGAGGCATTACGCCGAATGGCTGAGTTTTTCTGCTGGTCGCATATTGTGTGAATTTATACGGTGTTTTGGCCATACTAGTTAATGTGGCCAAGGTGCTCTAATTCGCGTTTATTTTTCCGCTAACTCGCCCGCTCCCATTCGCTCTAGCTGGGGGCACAGGGGATTTGCTTCTGCTGAACCTGCCGCTGAGTATGCTTGCCTATCCGCCGGTCAATTTTGATGCTGCATCTTTCCACCTTGGCTCCAGATGATGTCTTGCGGGTTGACCTCGGCAATTTCGCCAGCTTGCAGCAAGTCGTGCACCGCATGCATGGAAATGGCCTTGCAGAAACCGCCCATGGGATTGCCCAAGTTTTTGCCGAGAGCTTAGGAGCAGTTGAGGGGCGCGTTGCTTTGCTGCAAGGCAGTGGAAAATGGAAAACGGTAGGCCAATATCCGGCAACCAGATGCCCTGCTGACATCGATTCCAGCTTGATCTATCAGCTACTCTCTCAGGGCGATATTAAGGACCAAGCCGTAGAACAATTGGGCTTTTCTCTGATGTATCAGGGGGAAGCATTGGGGTTGGTGCAGTTGATTTTGCCCGCTGCATGGAATGAAGAGCAGGTCCATCGACCGCTATGGCAAGAGCAAGTTTCGTTTTTGACTGATCAAGCTGCCATCGCCCTTCAATTGGCGCACCAGCGAGAACAGTTGTCTCAGCAGGCAGATAAATGTCGATTACGGCTCCAGTCTCAAACGGCTGAACTGGAGCGCTTGTTGGAGTCTGAGCGTATTCTCAATCTTGTTTTTGAAACTAATCCCCAGCGATTCTTTTGGAAAGACAAGAATTCTCGCTACATGGGAGGGAATAGTTTATTTCTCCAGGATGCCGGTTGTGCATCAATGACTGACATTTTTGGCAAACTCGATGCTGACTTGCCCTGGGCTGAACAGGCTGAAGCCTATCGGGCGGACGATCTTGATGTGATGGACAATGAGCGATCTCGCATTCATTACGAAGAACCCCAAGCCCGTGAACAGGGGATGAGCATCG
>CALLPZ010000128.1 GCA_938015405.1 uncultured Pseudanabaenaceae cyanobacterium | reverse complement strand
GCTGCCGGCACTCCAGAGGGTGCCACCATCGGTGAGGTCGTAGAGCTCGTTCATCAGGGCCATTTTGATCGGCTCGGATAGGTCCGTGCGGGCAAGGATGGGTTGCTGCCAATCAACAATCTGCTGCTGCCAGGTCTTGTAATGGGCTAATGCCTCTGCCGCGATCGCTCCTGCCTGTTTTCCATCCGTTCCAAAGAAATCGGTATAGCGGCGGAAGTAGTTCACGCCTTGGGCAAATTCTGTGACGGGGAAATCCCAGGCTAGGGCAAAGGGGATTTGCAAGGTTTCACCGGGCTGGAGGGTGAAGCGCACGGCGATCGCTCCGGCAATATGCTCTCCCTCAGCTGCAGGTGTAGCATCGTCCACCTGGGGAATTGCACCGGATTGGCTAAAGGACTGCCACAGCTCAGCACCATCCCCGGCTGGGTTCCAACGCCCGCAGCTAAAGGTTTCACTGCCTGCTGGAAGTTGGCCTAAAGCGAAGCACCATTGGCCATCCCCTTCTTGAGCTGTCTGGCTACTACGGGCACCGTCCATCAAGATGGCTGGACCGCTCTCAGTTTGGAGCAGGCGGTTGAAATTGCCTGTGCTTTGCCCCCAGGCAGACTGGTAGTCATAAACAGGGCTGCCGTCATCCCGAATGGTGATTTCCTCGGTCGGGTTCATGTTGCGGAACCAACCGACTGTGTTTTGCCAGCTCAGCATAATGCTGAGGGTCAGAGGCTGGTCCGTGGGGTTGTGAGCCGTCCATTCAAAGACGGCAACGGGGTAGCTGGTCTCTTTGTAGTTGTGGGGCAGGATCGGGGTCAGTTGCTCGCAGGTGAGCTGGGCTTGGTAGACGTTCTCGTAGGTGAACCAACTGCGAGGATAGAGCGCCTGGTAACTGCCGGTTGTTTTTTGTTCGCTGCTGGTTGGATAGGATTGCCAACTGCTGAGGCTGCCGTCCTCTGGGGCTGCTGTACTGAGGGCATAGGCTTGGGAGCTAGTAGGCCCTGCCTGTTCGAAAATGCTGAACTGGCAAGCCGGAAGGCTGGCAAAAATATGTTCGCCACCGTCTAGGTGCCAGAGATTGAAGTCTCCCCGGTGGGAGCGCCCGATACAGCCTGCGCCAAACCCACCCAAGGGCATGCCATGCCAAGGACCATCATCCAGGTTGCTGGCGTAACGGACCTGGTATGGATTGTCCCAGCCCTGACCAAGGGAGCGTTGCCAGGTGCAGGCGGGAATTACGGGGGCAGACTGGGACATATGCAAGACACAACTACGGTGAGTACCGTGTTTATAGGGACTATTAACAGAATTGTCTCAGGCGATCGTGCAAGTCAACTCCGGCATAAAAGCGCAACTGTTTCTCTCGCTCTGGAGTATTCCTGAAGTTGCTAAGTCCCTTGGTAACTTGGTGTAGCGAATGTTACATAAGTTGACCTTGCAAATCGGCTGCTCATAGCCTCTCGTTGCGTTAAAGGAGTCACTTTATGTGGATCTCTTCGCGCTCAGTACTCGTTGCTATTTCACTATGTTGATTCTTCAGTCCTCTCAAGTTGAGCCCTGTCCTGTTCTGCGTAAGAACATCTTTGAGGAAGTTCTTTTACCAGGGCTGTCTTATCAAGGAAAGCTGTTTTTTCGAGTGGCTCGATATTCGCAGCCCTTGAAAAGTCAGGCGACACAAACCGCGAAGAAGCTTTTGGCTCAGGGGCAGGATAATTTTTCCATTTTGCTGGTCTCTGCAAAGGACCAAATTACGGTTTGGCAAGAGGACCCGGAATTGCTGCCTTGTAGTGCCAAGCAAGCCAAAATTAAGCGTATCCAGCAGATGGATTTGGCAAAGATTGTGAAAAGAATGCATGGCACTGATGGCCTTGCGATGCGCGATCGCCGCCAGGGACTCAGGCGACAAAAATACTGCTTTATTGCCAAGGAAATGGCCAAGTGGCTATCCAAGACCTATCACTTGACTGACAATGACGGCATTCGCTTAGCCCAACGCATGCTGGATGCAAAGCTGATGTACAACCTGGGACATCGCGAGGTGTTCAAGGCAAATGGTGATTTCTATCGCTTTTACGACGATGAAATTTGCTGAGTTCATGCTGCCTGAAGGTTTCTAATCATTAGTCTTGGCTCAGCTTGAACAGCAGAATTTGTGTCTTTTGAAAGGATTTGAAGTTGTCGTCGCTGATGAGTAGTAAGGAGCGACTGCCATCTTTGAGACGGGGTCCCCAGCTCATTCCTTCTAGGTTATCTAGGCCAATGCCTAGCTCGTTGAGATGGAGCAGGAGCTGCTTCTGAATTGGTTGAGTATCCACCAAGGTGCCGCGTAGGCTCTCTTGGCTAGAAATATCACTTGCGCCCGCCAGGGTGATTTGAAAGAGCTTGGCGTCAAAGCCGAGGGGAGTAAGGGCCCGCTCCAGGGTGAGAAAATGT
Organism: uncultured Pseudanabaenaceae cyanobacterium; assembly: GCA_938015405.1. Taxonomy (GTDB): domain Bacteria; phylum Cyanobacteriota; class Cyanobacteriia; order PCC-9006; family JAAUQQ01; genus JAAUQQ01. The sequence goes on along the minus strand of CALLPZ010000128.1, from coordinate 3,160 downwards.
CCTTCACCGTCTAGGGCTAGCATCTCGCTGAGGCCGTGGAAGACGGAGCCCGGCAAGGGCGATAGCGGGTAAAGATGTTCGGCGACGAGGAGCGGTCGGCCTTCGCCTAGGTAGTAGTGGAGTAGGCGATCGCGGGGCTGTCCATTGATACTGGCGGCGGTAGTGTCCTGGATGAGTGGACCTTCTGTGGCTGTGAACAGGCGTAGGGGCTCTCCAGGGGCTGTGCCTGTGGCACTGATGGTGAGGGCTTCAAAACCTTGGTTCGACTGAACACCTTGGCTTTGGGGCAGCTCGCTTTGACTCACTGAGCTGACGGGTGATTGATTCTCTTCGTCCAGGTCGGGCTCTGGAAAAACGGGGGTGAATTTTTCCGGGACGGGGAGTTGGCGCAGTAGAGCACCGCTGCTTCGGTCAAATTCAAACAGGCCTGGCGCTAATCCCTGGCTAGGCTCGCCTTCGGTGGAGACGAAGAAGCTATCTTGGGGCGTTAGGGCCAGGCCTTCGGGATCAAAGCTACCGCTGTAGGGCTGCCCGTCTGCATCGGTGAGACGGATGATATTTGTGACGGTGGCGGGGCCGAATTGTGGACCATCGTCAGATTCGCTAATTGGAATATCCAACTCATAGATGCGGGCTTGGCCGCTGCCATGGTCATCGGAGAGACTGTAGAACTGACCCGTCTTGAGGTCATACGTGAGAGCCGAGAGCCCACCGACAGCAGTGCCCTCAAAGTCCTGGCTGGGGAGTTCCAGACTGGAGAGGTATTCGATGCAGAGGTTTTGGCGGAAGCGGCGATCTGTGGCATCCGTTGCGGCGTCATCGCTGACTTGAGCTAAGGCGATATTGCTGAGAGGGAGCATGAAGCCCCAGATCAGTGGGAGCAGAATGAGCAACCCTAGGAGCCGGACATTCGACGCGGTGGCGATTTGCTTGGCTCCCCTGAAGACTCTTGAAGCGATAGAGATGGGGCTAAGGGATAACCCAGGACGGAGAGCAAACCAGCGATAACCCATGGAGCCAATGCGCGAAGGACTACAGTTAGGGTAGCGAGTTGCGTGCCCCACGATCGCTGGATTTTATGCTCCATTCTTTACCCGAGCCGGTTGCGGTTTTGCTCCAGTCTGATCTGGATATCCCGAACTATTGGTATCAGGATTGCGATCCCTTCGTGGGCAATCCCCAGCGGTTGCCCCGTACGGTGGCAGCAGAAGCATTGGCTCAGTATTTGATGGAGGCCTTGGACCAGGAGCGAAGGGCTCTGCCGAGTGGTGCGGGCCATGAACCTGGGCAAGGGAATGGCTCGGGTCAAGAAGGCAAGATGTATGGCGTTTTGATTGTAGAAACGTCGGATGGTCAACGGGGCTGGCTCAAGGCCTTCTCCGGATTGCTGGAGGGGAGCGCGGAGCGACCGGGCTGGGTGCCGATGATCCCGGGGCGCGATCGCGTGGCTCTTCTGGAGGCCCAAACCCTAAGTGAGCTGGAAGCCCTCAAGCTGGAGCTAATCGCTTTAAACGGTTTGCCCCAGCGAGAACAGTTGAATCGTCAGCGCCAGGATTTTGAGTTGCAGCTTCAGCAATTGGGAGAACGCCACCGTCAGAACAAGGCCCAGCGTAAAGCCCAGCGGCAGGCGATCTCGGCAGGCCTAACCCAGGAAGAACAGGAAAAAAAACTGCGAGCTCTAGAGGAAGCCAGCCGCCGCGATGGCAGGGAACGGCGAGTTCTGAAGCAAGTGCGGGATCAGGCCCTAAACCCTTTGCTTGAGGCTGTTGCCCAGGCCGATGAGGAAATGCGCAGCATTAAGCGTCGCCGCAAAAAGTTGTCTCAGCAACTTCAAGCTGAGATGCACCGTGCCTACAGTCTGCAAAATTTCGCGGGGGCAGCGGTGTCGCTCAATGACTTGAGCCTGAACTCGGGCGTGGGCCCTTTGCCCACTGGCACCGGCGAATGCTGCATGCCAAAGCTGCTGCACTATGCGGCCAGCCAGCAGCTCAAGCCCTTGGCCCTGGCTGAATTTTGGTGGGGGCCAGCCCTGGGGGATCGCCAGCCCGGACGGTTTTATGGCGCCTGTGAGGAGCGTTGCCAGCCACTGATGGGATTTTTGCTGAGTGGTCTAGAGCGGTTTGTGCAGGCGGCGCAGAGTCCTGCCCCCTCCGAGGATTTGAGTCTGACGGTGCTCTATGAGGATGCCTGGCTCATTGCCATTGATAAGCCTGCGGGTCTGCTGTCTGTGCCTGGGCGATCGCGCCAGAACCAGGACAGTGTGCTCAGTCGCCTGCGTAATCAGCTCCAGGACGATGCGGGTCAGCCCCTAGGGGAACAGCTCCAGGCTGTCCATCGCCTTAACCAAGATACCTCTGGCATTTTGCTGTTGGCCAAGGATGGGGAAAGCCAGCGATCACTCCAGCGACAGTTTCAGCAGCAACAAATTTTTAAGAATTATGAAGCACTCCTCCAAGGCCAGGTAATGCTCAAAGGGGGGCGGGTGAATTTGCCCCTGGCCCCAGACCCCAATCATCGCCCTCGCCAACGGGTTGACCGCGATCAAGGTAGGCCTTGTTTGACCCGATTTTGGGTGCTGGAGCGGCGTGCCGGATTAACGCGGGTGCGCTTCGAACCTGCCACGGGGCGGACTCATCAGCTACGTGTCCATGCCAAGGAAGGCTTGGGCTTTGCCATTATGGGCGATCGCCTTTACGGACCAGAAGCGGGGCAGTTAACCCCGGGCTCACGTCTTTGTCTCCACGCAACGGAAATAAGCTTTTGCCATCCCCATACCCAGGAGCGGATACGGTTGCGATCGCAGGTGCCCTTTTAATGACCTATGCTGTTACGACAAAGGATTTGTAGGACTCCGACTGCCATGGCAGGTGCCTCGTCACAACAGATAGCCACCCAGGCTGCATCACGATTCCCAGCCCCTATTACCCCTGGGCTACCCATACTCCAGGACCTCACCGGGTTGAACCAAGCCTATGGCGAAGTTCAGGCCGAGGAGATTATTCAGTGGGGAGAATCCACGTTTGCGAACGGCATGGTGATGAGCACCAGCTTTGGGATTCAATCCGCCGTTATGTTGCATTTGGTCACGACGGTTGCTCCCAATACGCCCATTATTTGGGTGGACACGGGCTATCTTCCAGCAGAGACCTATCGCTTTGCG
>CALLPZ010000127.1 GCA_938015405.1 uncultured Pseudanabaenaceae cyanobacterium | reverse complement strand
ATGGGTTAAGTTAAGGATAGGTTAAGCAAATTCGGCAGCCTATTGATTACCTAACATCAGGACAGTGCTATGACACATTCAGATCAGTTTCTATACCCCCAACCTTCTTTCCGTGCATCGAACCACCCCAAACGGGTGATGTTCGACGCCAACCTCCAAGAATTCGCCCAGCGAGTCAGCTACATCGCAGGCCTAGAGAGTGGCGGAAAGATGTCGGCGGAAGAGTCTTACCAAGCCATTCAGTCTTTGTGGCAAGAGCTTGCAACGACCCGGAATGCAATCAGCTAAACATTCGTTCTATGCGCGAAACGGCTCAATCCCCAAGGATTCCGGCAAGCATTAGAGTTCCCAAGTTAGCGTCCAAAAGAAAGCCCGATGCATGGTGCATCGGGCTTTCTCATTGGTGATTAGCCTGAATTAGCGGTGATTTAGGTCACGGGCTTTACCGCTCAACAATTCGCCGGGGTCTCAAAATCCCTCCGAGGTCGCCAGCCGGATAGCTGAACTTAATTTCAGGTGTTCAATTGGGTTCCAAGATAGATTTTGCACATGATCGCAGCACCAAGGGCAAATGACTTTCTCTGTTCCCCGCAGCCTCAGACAAGTGGACAGGGCGCATTGCCTTTTGTGGAACTTAAGTTCAAAGTCAGCGCCAACATCTTTTACATGCCGAGTTGCCGCAAATTTTGAGCCTTACTCTCCCAAAGCCCAGCGACCCAGCAACTTTAACCTTTGGTTAAGGAATGGTTAGCTGATCCAGTTGCTGTTGAAGTTCAGCTTCCCGGTAGCCCAAAAGCCGAGCTGCATAAATCGCCTGTAGGTAAGCCTGGCTAGCCTGTTCCATCTGCTGCTGCTCTACAAAGATTTCGGCACGGCTGGCCTGGGTATCGGCAATTCCGTAAAGGTTAAAGGACAAGTCATTAACCTGGAGCAGAATGTCGTACACCGCGAGGGCATCGTCTAGCTGTCCTTCGGTACGGTAGAGCGCAGCGAGCTGGGACAGCGCATCATCGGACACAGCGAACTGTTGTAGGGATTGAGCCTGACGGTAGGCCTCTTGGTAGCTTGCGATCGCTTCCACCAACTGGCCAGCCCGAGTTTGATTACGCGCGATCGCCACTTGAAGTGCGGGCTGTCGGTACAGCAAAGAAGGATCGCCGTAGAGCGGAATGATTTGCTGTTGCGTCGTTGCCGCTTCAGCGAAGCGCTGATCCTGCTCGTAAACATAAGCCAACTGGATCAGCAGGGACGATGCCGTAGGAGTAGGCCCAATCTCACTGGGTAAGGTGTCATCTAGGGGCAAATCATCAGCGCCGGACAGCCCTGTAGCTGACGCTCCCTCACCCCCTAATCCCTCCTTGTCAGCGAAGCTCTCACGCGAAGCATCGCCTGTAGCCTGGCCAGATGAGACTGCTGGTACAAGCTTTAGAGCCTGCTCGGTGTAGAGCGCAGCTGACGGATAGTTGAGGCTGAACATGCTCAGCTGTGCCAAGCGACGGACCAATGTCAGTTCATCCAAGGACTGAGCAGAGAGAGGTCCAATATTCAGCGCAGAGGGTTTATCCGATGTTGCTTCGCCCGCCAGACCGTCCCCTTCTGCCTCTAAAACGGGCTTCTCTCCCCCCTTGGGTTGCTGTGCCGCGAGCAGGCCCTCGTAATGGGTGATCGCCTGAGTCCAGGCCCCTAAACTGTCGTAGGCTTCTGCCAACTCCCGTCGGTGCGAAAGCAAGAGTTTCTCGTCCCCCTCCGTCTCTAGGGTCTTGACTCGGGCAGTAATGAGCTGAGCCTCCTTCCCGAGGTTGTCACGCCAGGTTCTGCGACCCACCAACGCCAAGTTGGCCAACTCTTCTTCTTCAGGCAAATACTGGGATAGAGACAAGAAGCGGAAGAATTTTCGGTAGGAACCGGAGCGATCGCCTTGAAGTGCAGCGACTTCTGCTTCCCCCCGGAGACGCTTCAAACCAACTCGTAATCGCTGTAGCTCCTGGGGCGTTAATGCCCTGCCATCGACTTGTCCGGGCAACAGCGGATCTTCATTGGGACGTTCCAGACTGAGAGGCGGCGTCTTTTCTGCCTCATCTGCCTCAACCTCTGCACCTTCTGCTTCTTCGTCTGTAGCTTCTGCCTCTTCGTCAGCCTCTATACCTTCTATTTCAGTCTCTGCGTTTACTGATTCAGCTTCTTTAGCTTCCGCTGCTTCTACTTCAGGTTGCTCAGACTCAGTCGCCCCCTCATCAATGACAGGTATCGCTTGCACGGCTTCCGACTGGCCGGCTTCAATTGCCTCAGCAGGTATCTCACCTGGACCTGCATCCAGCACTTGAGGCTGCTCTACCCCCAGATCTATTGATTCCTCCGGGACTTGGACTTCCTCCGAGACTTGGGCAATCTCCAGGGCATGGCCCGGGCTGGCCATGATCGGTAAAACCAACGCAGACCCGGTCAACGCAGCGAGGCCAACCCTCACAGGCCTAGGCAAAGTGCACAGTCTTATGGGGCGAGATCGAAAACGGACCATAAAGCAACTCACCAAGCAACTCACCAAGACAAGTGATCCAGAGCAGGTCTGCCCTGGCACAACTGGCCAAATCTGCTTAACCAGGCTAACAAACCGCCCCACTGCTAAGCCAAATCAATTGCGTTGCTTCGCTGTGCAACGACATGCATCAGCTTTTGAAGCAAGGGCCAAAGGGAGGTCATCCATGACGGATAATTGGCCCGTTCTTGTCAGGAAATGAGTGCCCAGGTGAGCGAAGCAACGGTGAAGGTTTTAGTGGTCGGAAATGGTGGTCGTGAGCATGCCCTGGCTTGGTCGCTATTGCGATCGCCCAGGGTTCAGCAGGTGTTGGTTGCGCCAGGCAATGGCGGCACTGCCAATCTGGAGCGCTGCGAGAACCTCGCCATTGGCGTCAGCGACTTTGACGGCATCAGTCATGCAGTCAAAGAGAAGGCCATTAACCTCGTTGTCGTCGGTCCTGAAGTGCCCCTGGCCGAGGGCATTACCGATCGCCTCCAATCCGAAGGAGTTGCTGTGTTTGGCCCTGTCCAAGCGGGTGCCCAGCTCGAAGCAAGCAAAGCCTGGGCGAAGGAACTCATGGTGGAGGCCGGGGTCCCCACCGCCAAAGCAGCTGTCTTTACCAATGCAGCAGAGGCCAACGCCTACATCAAAAGTGAAGGAGCTCCCATTGTGGTCAAGGCCGATGGCCTAGCCGCAGGCAAGGGAGTGACCGTTGCGGCAACGGTGGAAGAAGCAATCGCGGCGATCGAAGAAGCTTTCGGAGGGGCCTTTGGCTCCGCAGGTCAGCAAGTTGTCATCGAGGAATGCCTCATGGGTGCAGAGGCATCCGTCTTGGCCTTCACGGACGGTAAAGTCGTGCGCCCCATGGTGGCTGCCCAGGACCACAAACGAGTGGGTGAAGGGGACACCGGCCCCAACACTGGCGGTATGGGTGCCTATGCCCCAGCCCCTCTAGTGACACCGGAACTCATGGCTCAGGTGGAAACAAACGTCCTCCAGCCAACCCTGGCAGCGTTGAACCAGCGGGGCATCGACTATCGCGGCATCCTCTATGCAGGCCTGATGATCACCCCTGAAAACGAGATCAAGGTGATCGAATTCAACTGCCGCTTTGGCGACCCCGAAACCCAGGTCGTGCTGCCTTTGCTCAAGACTCCCCTCATCGATGTCATCGAAGCCTGTGTTGCCCAGCGCCTGGGCGAAATGCCCCCCCTGGAATGGAATCCCGGTGTCGCAGCAACGGTAGTCGCAGCTGCTGGGGGCTATCCCGGCAGCTACCGCAAAGGTGATGTCATTACAGGCGTTGATCAAGCCGAAGCCCAAGGGGCCAAGGTGTTCCATGCCGGAACTGCCGCTGAGGCAGGTCAAACCGTCACCAATGGCGGTCGGGTACTGGCAGTCACTCAGCTAGGTGACAACTTCGATGCGGCGCTAGAAGCCAGCTACCAGGCATTGGATGCCATCAGCTTTGATGACCTGTACTGCCGCAGGGACATTGGGTATCAGGTGCGATCGCAGACCTAGGAAGAAAACCCTAAGCTCGACCCAGCAAACGCTGCCCCACCCCTGGAAGAGAAGGCTGAAAAGCTCAGTATTACGCTTGATTTTCCTTCTCCCAAGGGAAAAGAGGCCAGGGAATGAGGCCACCAGAATCCCTATCGAACTCAGACTGCGGCATCGTCCTGGGGTCTGATTTATCTGATGACAGGCATTAACAAACCTGAAGGAAACGCTATGGAGGACACCAATCTCGACGCAATCCGTAACAATCACCGCATAGGGACTCGACGAAATGAGACAACCTTATGTAACAGCAGTCTGCTGACCTAGGGGTGTTTGTTGCCCAGGCAAGCAGCGCATTTCAACATCACCCTGACCTCCAGCAAACCTGGTGTGATGAATCAGCAGGTTCTCTGCAACTGTCTCCGTTCTCTCTGCAGCCGTTAGGAATCCTGGCATGATTGCGTTCATTCAGCAGATTAGAACGAGCCTGACCCAGTGGTGGTCGGAGTTCACGCTCCAGACCAAACTTATGGTCTTGGCAACCCTCATCGTCTCTCTGATGACGACGGGGCTAACATTTTGGGCCGTCAATAGCATCCAACAGGATGCCCGAATGAACGACACCCGCTTCGGTCGTGACCTGGGCCAGCTTCTAGCTGCAAATATCAGCCCCATGCTGGCCGAGGAAGACCTTTCCGGCGTGGCCAAGTTTTCCAATCGCTTCTATAGCAGTACCTCTAGCGTGCGCTACCTACTGCTAGCCGATGATGAGGGCGAGATTTTTCTGGGGGTTCCCTTCTCTCGGGCAGAAGTACAAAATTCTCTGGTGATCCAGCGGCGCATTCAGCTCCCCCAAGACTTTGAATCCAGCGCGGACATTCCGATGATCCGCCAGCACAAAACCCCCAACGGCGAAGTCACGGACGTCTTTGTCCCCCTCGTCCATGAAGGGCAATATTTGGGCGTCTTGGCCGTTGGGATTAACCCCAACGCGATCGTCGTCACCTCCTCCAACCTGACGCGGGACGTGACCATTGCAGTATTCGTCGCCATTTGGGCCATGGTCATCCTTGGAGCAGTCATCAATGCTCTGACCATCACCAGACCGATCAAAGAACTCCTGGGTGGCGTCACCAGCATTGCTGAAGGCAAGTTCGAACAGCGCATTGACCTGCCCTTTGGGGGAGAACTGGGCGCTCTCATTGCCAGCTTCAACGATATGGCCACCCGCCTCGGTCGCTACGAAGCCCAGAATATTGAGGAAATGACCGCCGAGAAGGCCAAACTAGAAACCCTGGTCTCCACCATTGCTGACGGTGCGCTCTTGGTGGATAACGACCTCAATCTATTGCTGGTCAATACCACTGCCCGAAAACTCTTTAATTGGAACAAGGCAGACATCATGGGGCAGAATATCCTGGCCCACTTGCCTAGCATTATGCGGACGGAGCTGAGTCAGCCGATTTATGACCTGCTAGAGAGTGCTCAACAACGCAGTAACGAAATACTGCAACTGCTTCAAAGCCAGGAAGAAAACCCAGACGAGAATCATGTCAGTGAGAATGGCCCAGGCCCGCTACAACTAGCCAACCTTGCGACGGACACCCTTGTTGCGGATCCCCTAGAACCCGTCGAGCTACGCATCACCTTGGAAGAACCAACTCGGCAAACCCTGCGTGTGCTGCTTTCAGCGGTGTCAGGTCAACGCCTAGATCGCATTAAGGGCATTGCGATCACCATCCAGGACATCACCCGCGAAACGGAGTTGAGTGAAGCGAAAGGCCGTTTCATCAGCAATGTCTCCCACGAGCTACGGACCCCACTGTTCAATATCAAATCCTTTATCGAGACCCTCCATGACTACGGGGACGAGCTCTCAGAGCAGGATCAAAAGGACTTCCTAGCCACTGCTAATAACGAAACCGATCGCCTCACCCGACTGGTTAACGATGTCCTCGACCTCTCCCGCCTAGAATCCAACCGTAATTATCAATTCGATGCGGTGGATGTCGGCCAGGCGATCGACCAAACCCTACGCAGCTATCGCCTCAACGCCAAAGATAAGGTCATTGAGATGAGTGGAGAGGTACAAGAGAACTTGCCCCTCGTCTATGGCAACTACGATCTGCTGCTCCAGGTGCTGGCCAATCTGGTGGGGAACGCGATGAAATTTACCTCGAAGGGCGATCGCGTGGTGCTGCGCGCCTATCAGCTAGATGCTCCGAGTGACCCTGAGCGCAGCTACCAAGGCATTCAGTGCATTACTCCCCCCAAGGTGCGCATTGAAATTTCAGATACCGGCATTGGCATCGCCCCTGAGGATCAAGCCGCAATCTTTGATCGCTTTTTCCGGGTGGAGAATCGTGTGCACACCCTAGAAGGCACCGGCTTAGGTCTATCCATCGTGCGAAATATCGTTGACCGCCATCGCAGCCAAGTGCAATTGGTCAGTGAGGATGGTGTGGGCACAACCTTCTGGATTGACCTCAACGCCTATCAGGAACTGTCCCAGGAAATCTCCAAGGCGGGTACAGCAAACGTCACAGCCAATTGAGAGCCAGTTTAGAGACGCTACAGTTCAAAAAAGCCATGGGCAATTCCAATCAACACCAGGGCAAGGGCTCTTTTGTTCGGCTGGAGGAGAGGGTCTGGGCAAGCGGAACCTGAACCTCTCCAGCCTCTTGAATCGATAACTCAGCATTGGCCGACATTACTCCTTACAAGAAGCTTGCAGTGGAGACATTTTCAGTTAGAATGAGAGACTGTATGGTTACAAGCAATAAAGGAAGCAACGCAATTCATGGCTAAGAAATCCATGATCGCCCGCGACGTCAAACGCAAGAAAACTGTCGAGCGTTATGCCGAGAAGCGTCAGGCGCTCAAAGAAGCATTTGAAAGTGCCTCTAGCCAAGCTGAAAAGTTTGAAATTCACCGCAAGCTACAGCAGCTTCCCCGCGATAGTTCCCCCACTCGGGTTCGCAACCGCTGTTGGAAAACCGGTCGCCCCCGTGGCTACTACCGGGATTTTGGTCTCTGCCGCAACCAACTGCGTGAGATGGCTCACCAGGGCCTGCTACCTGGCGTGGTGAAGTCCAGCTGGTAATCGGCCACAGATTTTGGATTTGAAAGCCATGCTTAGTTTTCTAATCATGGCTGCCTAGATTAGCGATGTCGCTTTCCTAGACTTGTATAAACAAAAGAGGGTGGCCCTTATGTAATTGGGCCACCCTCTTTTGTTTCGTTCTTGGTCGTTATCGTTTCAGCTGTAATCAGGCAATGCCCGTTAGGTTTCGCCGCAGCAAGTATCGATGCCTAAGCTGGTCATGATCAAATCACTCACGGCATTGGCAACGGTAAACTCGCCATAGAAGCTCTTGGAAAAGTCAAAAGCTCGCATTTCGGTGACGATCGCAATCACCAATGAACCCAAATCATTCTCACCTTCCATACGCTGACGTAGAAAGACCTTTGCTGCCCGTGCCGCAATATCCTGATTCACAGGTTCGGGAATGTACTCATTGTCCAGCCATTGAAGGAGAGCTTGGCGCAGCCAAAGCTCCTCTTTCTGGGCATCCGTCGCGGGCGGTAGGGTAATCGCTTTAATCGGCTCAGCCATGGTCGTCAGGGCCTCGTCTCATGGTGGTACCAGTCGTTGAATCCCCAGCTCAACGGCCAAGGTCCCAAGATTCAGACCCTACTGTAACGTCCGTTTCCCAAGGAGAACGTTTTAGTCGGGTCTCTTAATGTTTATAGCAAACGTCACTCTAGTTCGGCTTGGGGGAGAAAACGGGTATGGCTTGCCCCAATCACTTAGGCCCAAGAGCCTCCTGTCAATCTCCAGAGAGAACAGGCACTGACAGCACAGCTCTGAGTCCGCAAAGCCGCCAAGACAAGTGCAGCATTCAAACCAAAATCAGTTGTGACAAAGCTCAATGACCAGACAGCCCCCTAAAAAGACAAGCGAATGATGAAGTTCAACGGGCTTGCTTAAACTTTTGCCATAGTCTTGTGCATAGGACCAGGCTGCTGTGCAAAGCTAAATTTAGCGCTGCTGCCTAGACAGCGTTACGGAGCTAATCGCCCCCAGAAAATCCACTGGATACGTTCACCGGAAACACCTGTTCAATGGACCAAGGTCTGGAATCAAAACAAGCACCGGCAGGAGATCTCGCCAAGGCTGCTCGTATCATTGATGGCTATCGTCAGGGCTATTTCCTCATGGCAGATGAGGATGATGGTGGCTTAGGTTGGTATACCAGTCGCCAACGGGCTTTGATCCCCTTGGACGATAAGTTTCGTTACCCTAAATCTTTGCGTCGCAGTCTCAATCAAAAGCGCTTTCGCCCAGCCATCAACGAAGACTTTGCTGGGGTGTTGGCCGGCTGTTCCAATCGCGAGTCCACTTGGATTTCAGATGAGCTGAAGGCCGTTTATCTGCTGCTGCATCGCACGGGCTGGGCCCACAGTTTTGAAACCTGGGAAGGCGATCGCTTAGCGGGAGGAGTTCTGGGCATTGTCATTGGCGGAGCCTTTATGGGGGAGTCAATGTTCTTTAACATCTCCGAAGGCTCCAAGGTCGCCATGGTAGAGCTAGTGAATTGCCTGCGTCACCAGGGATTTGTCCTGTTTGATGCCCAGATGAATAACCCCCATTTGGAACGCTTTGGCTCCTTCATCATTGATGAGGGGGACTACGACAAACTGCTACAGCGGGCGATCGCCCAGAACTGCACCTTGGCCTTGCCTTAGCTCCCTGAAGGCTGCTGCAACAGGCAATCTGCATCTAGAAGAATCAAGCCCTCCTGGTTGAATACAGCACAGGCTTGGTGCAGTGCGGGCTCAGCCAAGGCGACGGGTTGTCCCGATTGCAATGACGCTATGGCAGTATCCATTTCAGGTTGATATTGCAACAACCAATCATCATCGGCCAGGGCTTCTGGGTTAAAGGACTGGCCATCTAGGAGCCAGTGGGTGATGCCTGCCTCACGAATGAGAGTTTGGGCTGCGGCTAAATCAGGAGCATATTGAGCCGCAATCAGGCGCTGAAGGCGATCGCGCAAGGGCCCGTAATAGCCAGTGTGATACGGAATACTATGCTCCCGACTCGCGAAAACAGAACGGGCCGCCAAACTCCCGACATTATCAGCGCGGCGCGATAGAGAAGCCATCACACTGTCCTTCGGTTGCTGGACCATAAAGCGATAGAAGTCTTGGTAGCCCACCGTGACATATCCCGGAGAAAGGAAGCTCTTGAGGGTCAGGGGATAGAAGGCAACGGTGGCCATGAGTAAAAGAGCCAGCGAACCACCCACCCAGCTTTTGCCCAGGTGCATCTTAGGTTTGAGATCCAGGCCAGCCCAACGAATGAGGCTATCGATCCAGCTGGTAATCAGAATCGCAGAGCCAACCGCCAGCACAATGCGTAGGCTGTGTTGAACGTAGCGGCTGGGCAAATGCAACTTGAAAAGCAAGGCATGGGCAATGAAAAACATTCCCACTGATGTCAGGGTCAGCTGAGTCAGGACGCCCAGCTTTTGGGTCTGTTGAAGCAGGGCAAGGCGAGGTTTACCAGTCGCTTTAGACCTCAAAAAGAAGAAGGGCAGTAGGAGCGCCAGGGCCTGGGTCGCAGGGGTGAGCAGTTTGCGATGGTAAATGCCGCTGCGACCTTGAAACCAGAATTTAACAAAGTCATCGCTGAAGAAACTGGACCGGCCACCGGAGAAAAACTCGGGAAGCTGGAGTGCTTCTGCCTTAGAGATGGTGGGGCCATAGGCAGAACTTTGCAGAGCGTAGATGAGCAAAATTGCAAAGGCGGTAGCAAAGGCAATCAGGCTGAAGCGACGCTGCTGGCGATCGCTCCAAGTCAGCTTTTTCCAAGGTGCTTTGAAAAACGATTGCTCTTGGCGCCAGCGCAGCATTCGCAGGGTTAGGACCCCCAGGGAGAGCAGTAGCGTCTGAGGATAGAAGAGACCCTGGAGCAGCAGGGTAATCAGACAGGGAAATAGGGAGCCCTGCACTAGATAGTAGAGAAAGGCAACGAGCAGGGGATAGATAAAGGCACGAGGGGTTGCTGAGGCAACGTCAGAATTCATCCAAAGCGTTTGATTGAGCAGGACCGTGCTCGTAAACGCCGCGAAGGGCACTGGCAACAGTGCCATGGTCAAGCGAAAGCAATAAAGCGTGATCACCAGGGTAATGGGCAGAGGCAGCAGCTTATTAAAGGTGAAGGGAGGAATGCTGAACCAAGCTCCAATTTGGTAGAGAAGGCGGTAGCCCCAGGGAGCGACGGATTGGAAATAGTCGGCAATCAGGTCATTTGGGAAAAGTTCTGGATCAAGGAAGCGCTGCATCCAGAAAACATGTTGGCGAGCATCATCTTGGACGATGAAGGGACCCGCAAAGGCTTGTTGGAGAGCAAGAAAGCTATAGAACAGGCCAAAACCAAAGCTGAGGGCGAGCCAGATGCCCACCACTTTTTGACTGGGATTGGGTTGGGTAAGGGAGGCCCAAGAAAATTGGGACAGGCGAGGTAGATGCAAGCGCTGGCTGGCCATGCAGGCAAAATCGGCGAAGGGCTTTGCTATTTTCCTGCGGGGCGATCGCTTTGGAAAGCATTTCCCTGCAAGCATCGATTGAGAGACCGTACTCACGTTGCCGCGATCACTTGCCTTAAGCGCAGATGTTCAACCCACAAGTCCTACTCAATCCCCTATCCCCGTGAAGCCCTCAACAAGTTTTAGTCACCTCAGCCGTAATTATCCCAGCCAGCATTCCCTAGAGGCTGTGGTTATTACTGAATCGTCTAGACCGACAAACCAGCAACAATGCGGAATAAAAATTTCAGAATCATATTCATCTAAGCCATTTAGGAGCCTTTTTCCGATCCCTGGAAACGAAACAATCAACATTTTTGGCAAGAAAAGGGGACCACAAATTTAAAATTAGGGAGGACAATTCCCCCTCATCAATATTTCCTCTATTTAGAAAGAGATCTCTCAGCTTGACGAAGCTATCGCGATAGGATTAGTACATTCCAAAAATGGTGTGATTAGTCTCACACAACTGCAATAACGGCCCTAATGAAGGCATTTAGAGCGAGTGCCCATGGGGGATGTAACGATAGAGGAAATGGAATAGAAGATTTTTGGCAGATGCTAGCTTGCCGCAATCAAAATCGGTCAACAGAGCACTAAAAGGCCTAAATTCACCGCAGAATGAAGCGTGAAAGAGTCCATCACCATTAAAAATCTCCTCCCATATTCTCTGTCAGCATAAATTATTCAAGGGAGATGTAATTACACGCAGGCTCTCCCCAAGAGACCTATGTCAATTTGACTAAGTATTAGGCCAAGTCATTTCAAGGCTCTGTGAACAGGGGCTTTCAAAGATTTTGTGATGACCTTATCTGGCGAGGTCTGGGGCTAATGAATTGAAGTGGCACATTCGTTCTTTTGCCACTTCAATTCACTCCATCTTTCCTCAAATTCTCAATCAAACTTCAGCGATGGCAGATGTTCCATGGTTCACATCTTGCTGCGATGGAATTTGCTTGCGGCCTAGCGATCGCAATTTCTAAATCCATCTTTCTGCATTTTCCCTATGGCAATTCCCACCCATTCCCACCCATTCCATCTCAAACAGTATTATCGCGTTTTAATCGCCCTGAGCTTCTCCATCGCTGGGCTCTGCCAAGGCGTTCTCCCGGCTCTAGCGAATGGAACCCAGGCGGGTACGAGCATTCGTAACGCAGCAACAGCGACCTATGCTGACCCCAGTAACCCCAGCACCTCGATCAGTGCAACCTCCAATGAAGTCATCGTCACCGTTGCTGAAATTGCAGGCATTACGGTCTCTGACTCAGGCAATATTTTTAGCAACGATGCGGACAACAGTGGAACCGTCACTGCTGGAGAT
Organism: uncultured Pseudanabaenaceae cyanobacterium; assembly: GCA_938015405.1. Taxonomy (GTDB): domain Bacteria; phylum Cyanobacteriota; class Cyanobacteriia; order PCC-9006; family JAAUQQ01; genus JAAUQQ01. The sequence continues at coordinate 4,562 of CALLPZ010000127.1, read as the reverse complement.
GAGGTCTATTTCCTCTTTACCGTGACCAACGTCGGTAACGACCCCACCCAGTTCCGCATTCCAAACTTAGCTACAACAACCGGCCCGGCCTCGGTGACCAGTGGCGCCAATCTGGAAGTGAGTAATGATGGGGGTACAACTTGGGTTGCCATTAGCGGTAGCGAGCTGATCACCAGCAGCAAGGCTCCCGGAGAAACGGTGCAAGTGCGAGTCCCGGTCTCCATTACCGCGACAGCCCAGGCCAATGAAACGGTAACCGTACAACTGGGTAATGCCCCGGCAAATGCTCAAAACATTGAGCGAGATGTAACCGGTGGGGATGTCTTTACGGTTGATGGCCCCGATGGAGCTGCCAACGATGCAGAAATTGATGGTGCCCCCGCAAACGGCGTGCGGGAAGCCAGCGCGATTCAGCAGGTGAACATCGCCGAAAGCCTCAAAACCTATACGCTTGCCACCCTGTTGAAGGTGCGAAGTGGCCATGACGATCAAGGCACGGCGGCAATCGCGGATGATCAGCTCACCTACGACCTCAACCTACGCATCGAAAACAGCGACCCAAGTGGCAATGACATTACCCCAGCGCCTCTGAGCGGTACAGAGATCTCGGTCACAGGGGGGAATCCAGCGCTGGATAATAGCCACAGTTATGTCTTGGTGAGTGATGCTATTCCCACGGGCACAGACTTTGCCGGAATCGGAACAGTGCCCAATGGTTGGACAGTGGTTTACACCACTGAGGCTCTTGACATTGCAGATGCCCATGTCGCCAACTGGACGGCTGATATTCCTGCAGATCTGACGACAATTACCCGCGTGGGTTTTGTCTATGACACCACTGTCCAGGGGGCGATCGCCATTGGTCAAACCTTGCCGAGTTTCAGCATCATCTTGGATGTAGAAGACACCGCAGTGGCACCTCTGACCGTCGCCAACCTGGCTCAAGTCTTTGGTTCTAGCCCCACAGGTGCACCGGTTTACGATGAATCCGGTGACCAAAGCCCCAGTAACTATGGCGATGAAAATGGTCCTAATTCCCTCCCGCCTGGGACGACAGATAACAACAACGACAACATCCCTGATCCCAATAGCAGTCTGGATTCTGCTGGGGTAGATGATGGCTTTGTAGATAGCCCCACCAATCCTGAAATGGGGGTTGATACTGCCGGTGACAACAGCGGTGATAGCACACCCAATACGCCGAGCGAAGGGGGCGAAGCGAACGTCTTTGTGATTTCGCTACCGGAAGTGGCAGATATCCAAACTGGGCCTACAAATGCTGCTGCCGCAACAGGACCTAGCGGTGCGACGACGGATGACTTTAGCAATCGCTCCACTCCCGTACTCTCAGGAACCGGCCCCGGCGAGCAAATCGATCCCGCAGCAGTCAGCTTCACCAATGCCTTGACCAATAATGGTCAGGCGACCGGCACGGTGACCTTGGCACCCAGCACGACTTTAAGTGATGGAACAGCGGTAGACCTATCTCAGCTTCCTGCAAATACAACTGTCACCCTGTCCTATCAAAGTCAATCTGCCACCTATGAATGGAGTGGCACTGGATTCACCCTTACAGCAGGCACGGCCCTATCCATCGTCAATTTTGCAGCGACGGACAGCATTAGCTACGGAGTGGAGATCGATTTACCGAATGGTACTCCCCTCTCTACCGATAGCATCGGCGCAAATCCGACGGACCTGAATGCAGCAACCATTGGTGGATTTGCTTTGCCCATTTTGGCCACGCTGGATACAACTCCTACGGACCTAACGGACCCGGCCCAGGCTAGCAATAGCACGATTAATCGGGTCTACACCGGATATCTCAAGCTGATCAAAGAGTCACGATTGCTCCAGGGGAGCGGCCCAGAGATTGCAACTGGAAACGAAACCTTCAGCGCCATTGCAAAATCCCCCGCCACCGGCAACATCATTGAATACCGCATCACCTACCGCAACATCAGCGAAGCCCAATCGGGTGTGGGCAATGTCATTCTCAATGTCGGCAACTTGGTCATCACTGAGAGCGGTACCGCTGGCGATAACAACTGGGCCTTGGATAACGACAACAATGGCGCGATCGACAGCAGCAATGTTCCTGGCTCTGCCAGTGACAGCAATAGCGGCACGATTACCTTCTTCCCTACGGGTGACCAAACTGGAACGACAGCTGCTACTGACGTGACAGATTACGTCAACACCCTACCCGGAGTCATTGCACCTCAGGGCTCGGGTGAGTTCATATTCCAGCGCCGCATTAACTAGGCGCTGCGTTCGGCCAGAGACAAAGCCCGCCCTCCCCTGTTGCAAGGGGAACAGATTCGAGATGTGCGCCAAGCCTTTCTGAGTTCACAGGCTCCCTACTCCTGGGGTTATGAGGATGCCTTGTCTCTTGCTGAATTTCGGCGACCTAGCCCAACCTTCCTGTCTTTTCATTTTCCTACTTTTCTATCCCCCATGAAACGTTTTCTAATTGGTTTGAGTGCGATCGCAACTATCGTCGCCGTTCCTGTCCTGACCGAAGCCCCCGCGACTGCAGGGTGGCGTGAAGCCGGTGCCTCCTTGGTGCAGCGCCTGCGTCGCCCCGAAGTCAAGCTCAAGTTAAAGGCTGCGAAGAAAGTCGTCACCCGCGACAAGCAGGGCGAGGCCAAAGTGACCTGGAAAGGTATTGGTAATGGCACTGTCGTTCAGCCCGGTGACACCCTTCGCTATCAGCTATCCGGCCGCAACGTCGGTGAAGCTGCTGCGGCCAACCTCGTACTCAACCAAGCCATTCCAGCTCAGATGAGCTATGTGCTCAACTCAACCCAAAACAATGCGGGCATGAGCACAAGCTACAGCATTAACAACGGCAAGACCTTCTCGGCAAAGCCCACGATCACGGTGAAGCAACCCGACGGCACCCTCGCAACCCAGCCAGCACCAGCGGAACTCTACAGCCACATTCGCTGGACTGCGAAATCGGGCTTTAACCCTAAGGGTAAGCTCTCAGCCTCCTATGAAGTCAAAGTTCGATAGTACTTGCCCTCCCCATTGCCCCCGCTGAACGAGTCACTCTGCTGCATCTCCCCTGCTTCCCATGACGCCCCCCTTGGCCCGCAACAGAATAGTTCGCCATGCCCTGAGGGGACTGTCTCGGTGGGCTTCTCAGGGTCTACTCCAGCCGATGTTCCGACGGTTGGGCTTGGCCTTGATTAGCTTCCTGCTCTTCACCCTGCCTGTGGGATGGGGCAATGGCCAAGCTCAGGTCATAAGCTCACCTCAAACCACGGTTTCAGAAACGGCTAGTTCAGAAACGGCCAGTTCAGGAACAGTTGTACGAGAGACTGTTCCCCTAATCAATCAAGCCATCTACCGCTATAGCGATCCGTCGAGCGATCAAGCCTTTGCGGGAGCAACCAATGGCTTGGAATCGGAAGACCTGCAGGTGATTCCGACGGTTAGCACGGCCACACCACTCATCGATCCCCTAGGCCAATTGCTGGGCTGCGGAGGTCAGCCACTGCCTAGCTATGGTGGCTTTTCCATGGCGCTGTATGAGCCCAATCCAACGGATCCGACAGGAACAGAGCTGGGGGCTTTGGTTCAACTCACCCCCACGGAAGCAGAAGAGCAGTTGGGCAATAGTATCTCTGCAGGGTTAGCGCCGAATCTTTTCAACCGCAATCCCTTTCCTTTGACCACCAGTGGGGAATACAACTTTTTGCTTGACCCCAGCCGAGGCCAAGCTGACCTCGGGCGAAACTACATTTTGGTGATTCGTCCTCCGGGGAATTCTATCTATCCGGAGCGGCGCATCAAGCTAACCATCGAAGAGACGCCTGCGGGCAGCAATGCTCTCCTGAGCTATCGGGCGATCGCCCTAGATGGCGAACCCATCTCCCTGGATGGCAGTAACCAAATCGAGCAAACCAGCGTATTCGTCGCCAATGCTGAAACCACAGGCATCAACCTAAACTCGATCCAGTTTCCCATGGTGCTCTGTCCCGCAGAGCCCTTGGCCATGACCAAAACCGCGAGCCAAGCTACAGCAGAACCAGGCGATACGGTGATTTATCGAGTGACGGTGCGCAATCAATCGGAGGTTCCTCTGACTGAGCTGGGCTTCACCGATACGCTCCCCCAGGGCTTACAACTGATTGAAAACTCCGTTCAAGCGGAAATCAATCAACAGAATATTGTAGTTACAACTAATACTGAACAGTGGTCCAGTTCAGCTCGAAATAACCAGCCCTCTACCGTCATCATTCGTTCCTTAGAATCACTGCCTCCCCAAGGCGTGATTAACCTGCTCTACGCTGCGCGGATCACCCCGGATGCGATGCGAGGCTCTGGCAAAAATTCGGTAACGGTGACAAGCCGCCGCCAAGATAACCGCTTTATTGCCCAGAATGGCCCGGCCATCCATGAGCTCCAGATTCGCCCTGGCATCACCTCCGACTGTGGAATTCTGTTGGGTCGCGTGTTTGACGATCTCAATTTCGACGGTGAGCAACAGCGAGGCGAGCCTGGCATTGCCAATGCTGTGATTTACCTCCAGGACGGCAATCGCGTAGTCACCG
>CALLPZ010000126.1 GCA_938015405.1 uncultured Pseudanabaenaceae cyanobacterium | reverse complement strand
CCAGTCCATGACCCGCGCGATCGCCCAGCAATCTCGCACCATTCGCCTCCCCATCCACGTCAACGAAACCCTCAACAAAATTAAGCGCCTGCAGCGAGAGCTTTCCCAAAGCCTGGGCCGCCAAGCCACCACTGCAGAACTCGCAGCGGCCATGGACATGCCCGCTGAAGATATTCGCAACTACCTTCAACTATCCAAACAGCCAGTATCCCTGGATATGCGCGTTGGTGATGACCAAAGCACCGAGCTCGGCGAATTGCTCGAGGACGAGCGCAATCGCCCTGAGGACTTCGCCCAAGGGGAAGCTATGAAGCAAGACCTGCGCCGCATGCTGTCCCAACTCTCGACCCAACACCGCGAAGTCTTGACCCTGCGCTATGGCCTCGATGACGGAGCCGGTCTCTCCTTGGTGAAAGTGGGTAAGCGCATGAACCTGAGCCGCGAGTCCATCCGCAAGCTAGAACGCCAAGCCCTATCCCAACTGCGTCGCCAGCAGCAAGACATGCGCGACTACCTCGCTGGTTAAGCCTGCGGCATAGGCTGCGATTAGTCTGGAGGATTAGTCTGGAGACAGACAAAGAAAAAGCATCCGACCTCTCAAAGGTCGGATGCTTTTTTCATGAGCGATTAGCGATTACTGGGGGAGCTTAGGCTGCAGCCCCTTCCTTCTGCTGCTTCAAATACTCAAAGACGCTCTTATCACCAATATCCGGCGGAATGGCCTGAATCGCCTTACGCAGCGCAAACACCCCAAACAGCACCGCCCAAATCACCAGCAGCACCCGCTCCGTCCCAGCAGTCATCAGCCCACTCATATGGCCCAATAGCAGCAGAGGAACCAGCGGCGTTAACCCCTTCGTCTCCAGACGGTTAAAACAAAACGCTTCCTTAAAGAAAATGCCAGTCAGGGCGGCGAAGGTGAAACCGACCCCAAAAATCAGCAGTGGCTGCTCATAGATGCGCAACGCCAACGGTTGAGCCGTCGTCAGGGCGATCCCTGCAGAAGCAACGCCACCTATCAGCCAGAAGCCCTGCAGCACGCGGTGCAACACTTTGACATAGATGTGGATGTAAAACAGGCTCACCCCTAGCCCTGCCCAAAACAGCCCATAGAGCGGCGTCAGCAGCGACAGCGTAAGCGGTGCATCAGCCTGCCAAATCACCAGCGCTGTGGCGATCGCAAAGCTCACCGCTGCTGTACAAAGCCCCGCCCGGTAGATCACCACCTCCCGGCGATCGCTCGCATCAACAGTGAAGGAACCAAACTGCCCCTGATAGATCGGGGTGATGTCAGCATCAGCAGTGGAAGTCATAACCAAAACCCGGCGTAATTAAAGAAAGTGAGTCAGCTTCTAATGCAAAGGGGTGAGGGCAAAATTTGCCCTCACCCCTTCAACCTAACCGATCCAATTAGCCCATCAAAATTCTGGGTAACAAGAGTCAAACTTTACTCTTCGTCCTCTGCCTCTTCATTCGCAGGATAGACGAAACCCTTGGCACGGCCAGTCAACACAGACTTACCTTGGGACAGTGCTTTCTCAGCAGCAACGCGAGCCTTAGCTTTCCAGTGAGCGTGACGCTGGTTACGCTTCTGTTTTGATGTTTTCTTCTTTGGGACTGCCATGGTCGATTGCCTTAACGCCGAATAGTTTGCTTCCGATGGACAGGGAATAAACCCCATCACACCCGCGCCCTGGCTCTGCTGAAGACAACTTCAAAGCGCGATTATTAATAGTACGCAGATCAGCGTTTCAGATCAAGGGCGATCGCAAATTTTCCAGCCTACGTCATCTTTGAAATTCCTCAGTCCCAAACGTTACGCTTCATTGCGAGGCGTAAAGATCAATTGGGAGCCCGTGCTATTCCTATGTAACGAGGCGCAATCAAAAACCGTTTAAATCCTTGAATCCTATGGCAGCTCAAAACTTGTCTGTATCCGATCGCGGTCAGAGCATCCCAGAGGACTTCTCCAACTATGTCGCTCACCTGCAGCTCCACATGAGCCTCCAAGCGCGCAACCTGGTTCCCCACATCAACCAACCCCAGGATCGCCGCACCGCAATGCTTCAAGAGACCCAAGCCCTTTGCGAAAAGCAGATTTCTCGCCAGTCCTAATGACTGAACGCGAACCCATAATCTGAGCAATCACTTCGAAAATCCCTGACCTGCTCCACACCAGGCCAGGGATTTTTTAGTCCCTTCAGAATCCAATTCATCCCTTTGACTAGCCCCATCCCCTAAAGGGAAGGCCTAGAATGTAACGGAACATTTCAGTAACAACGCACCACCGTGAAGCGGAACGCGCTGACTTCTGAGTCCGGGGAATGGGGGAACGATTTTGATTTGGAAAGCGCTTACGCCGCTTTGCCGTAAGAACCTGCTGACATTGTTTTCAGCAGGTATTTTATTTTGGGCAAGCCTAACCATGTTCTTGCCTACGCTGCCCCTCTATGTCAGCCATGTGGGCGGCAGCCCTGCCGAAGTGGGACGCGTCATTGGAGGCTTCACCATCGGGCTACTGCTGTTTCGCCCCCACTTGGCAAACCTCGCAGATCGCAAAGGTCGCAAGCCAGTCTTACTCATTGGCATTGCCGCTGTGGCCTTAGCCCCTCTGGGTTATCTACTCACAGAAAATCTCGGGCTACTGTTCGGGGTGCGCATTTT
>CALLPZ010000125.1 GCA_938015405.1 uncultured Pseudanabaenaceae cyanobacterium | reverse complement strand
AAATGCTAAATCAGCCTCTGCTCCCAGTAAAAGTGAGTCACTCATGGGATAGAAAACCGTACCTCGCAGTCGCCCAGAACTCTCCCAGCCTTCCTGGAAAAGCACGCCTTGGCCGTAGATCTCTAAAGGCCCAGCAGCAGGTAATCCATCCTCCACCTGCACCGATCCCTCAGAGCGATTTTGAGAGATATCGATTGGCAGGGCAGGCTGCTGAGGTAACTCCAGAAGCCCTGGCTCAGCCAAAACAGACTGGGCAAAGCCGCAGAAAAAAACAGCATAAAAATGGATTCCAATGCCGAAGACATTGAAGCTTGAAAAATTCACGACACCCCTAAGCTGGACGTACCTAATCGGGCCCTGACCTGAGAGACGAAAAGTCCTCAAAGCTAGCGCTCACATCAACCACAAAATCTAAACAGAGCTTTTCCAGAGCCAAAAGCTGCTGAAGCTAACACTCCTTCCTAAAAGATTTTCGACTCTCTAGCGACATACAGAAAGCGATGTAGATGTCCTCTACTTGCTTCCAGCTTGCATCTTAGTCCACCATTTTTTTGTTATCTAGATAACAATATTTCAGCCAAATAAGATGAATCAAAGCTCATTTAAAGCATACAGAAATAATCTCATACCATTACTTTTAAAGTCCCTAATTACGATCTCATAGCTATATTCTCTGAGTGGAGAATGTAGCAAAACATCAGGAACAATCCATTACAAGTTGCACAATCAAACTCACAAAAGGAGAGAAGAGATTGTTCTAGAGCTAAACCCAAAAGTCTTGATTAAAACAATCCGGATTAAGTACACAATTCGAAACTCACTATTTCAGGGGGTTCCCAGGCTTGCCCTAGGCTATGAAAGGTATGTTTAGCAACTCCCCACTACGGTGATGGGCTATCCCCCTCGAAGGGTTATAGCCATCAGGGCAAGAAAAGCACACCCAGAAGATCTACAATCAGACTCCTTGGCAGGGAGCTTGGCTAAGCGCTAAGCCCAAAAGAAAGGGGAGTGCAAGATTTGCACTCCCCTTTTTGCTCAAAGATTCTTTTAGAAAGCTCTGCAGCTTTCAGCCTGTAAGCCCCAACTTTAATAGGAGATCCCTACAGACTCTGCGGGATCTCCAAGTTGAGATAAGGCCGAATTACCAAACAACCTCTCAGAAAATCGCCCTAGGATAGCTTCACCAAAAACTTCAGCAACTTCTGAGTCTTGGGTGTCAGCAACTTCCGCTTATAAGCATCCGCTGCTTTTTTGATCACCTCAGCTTGGGTTGGATAGGGATGAATCACCCCAGACAGCGCGGACAAGCCTTGCTTGGTTGTAATGGCTGTCGTCACCTCACTGATCATCTCGCCCGCATGGTCCGCCACAATTGTCGCGCCCAAAATTTCATCTTTCCCCTTGGGATGCATGATCTTGAGGAAGCCTTCCGTTTGGCCATCGGCGATCGCCCGGTCCACGCCACTCATGGGAATGTGAATCACCTCAAAGTCAATGCCCTTCGCCTTGGCATCTCGCTCATACATTCCCACATGGGCAATTTCAGGAGCCGTAAAGGTCACCCAAGGCATGACCAAGTCGCTCAGCTTCGACTTACCAAAACCAAAGGGTGAGAACAACGTGTTCTTAATTACGATCCGCGCCGCCGAATCTGCAGCATGGGTGAACTTCCAATCCATGCAGATATCTCCTGCCGCATAGATTTTAGGGTTCGTCGTCTGCAAATAATCATTCACCTTCACCCCACGACGGGGGTCATACTCCACCCCGACATCCTCTAAGCCAATGCCATCCACATTGGGCTGACGGCCCGCTCCCACGAGGATCTCATCTACAACAACGGTGCCCATCTTACCCGTGGGGTTGCTGTAGTGAAGCACCTTGCCGCCCGCGGTGACTTCCACTTTCTCTAGCTTGGCATTGAGAACAAAAGCCATGCCATCTGCAGCAAGCTGCTTCTGCACAATCTCTGCGGCATCCGGATCTTCCTTATCCAGCAGGTGACCATTCTTGTGGATCAAGGTCACCTCAGAGCCGAGACGGTGGAAAGCCTGGGCCAGCTCACAGCCAATGGGACCGCCACCAATCACCGCCAACCGCTTTGGCTGTTCGGTCAGAGAGAACACCGTCTCATTGGTCAAAAATCCCGCTTCCGCTAAGCCCGGCACATTGGGGCGAACCGCTCTGGCTCCCGTGGCAATCACAGCTTTTTTGAAATTGAGCTGAGCCCCTTCCACAGTGATGGCGCTACTGCTAACAAACTTGCCCGCACCCAGGAAAACATCAATGCCAAGGTTTTGGAAACGCTTGGCCGAATCATGGTGGCTAATGCCCGCCCGCAACTGACGCATCCGCGCCATCACCGCAGGAAAATCCACTTCCACATTGGCAGGTGGCTTGATCCCGTAGGGTGCAGAGTTTTTCATGTCTGCCACCACTCGCGAAGAGCTAATCAGACATTTGGAAGGTACACAGCCCACATTGAGACAGTCGCCGCCCATCATATGTTTTTCAATCAGCGCCACCTTAAGACCGAGGCCCAAGCCCGCTGCACCAGCAGCCACCACTAATCCAGCAGTACCAGCACCAATAACCACCAGGTCATACTCTTTTGCTGGCGCTGGATTGATCCAATCGTTGGGGTGGACGTTAGCAATCAGTTCCTGATTAAACCCATCTTCAGGGAGATAAGTAATCGGTTTCGCAGGGGTCTGTACCATGGGAGTGTCAGGAGATATTGATGTTTAACGGTGCGGTGTAAGACGAATAGAAGGGGTGGGATTAGCCGTTGTTAACGATGAGTCGCTAACAATCCGCAATAGACCCCACCCCGAAAGGCAAACTATTCTGCATCGGCTGCTTAGAAATCAATCAAACCAATCGCAATGGAGTCTAGCTCAGCGCAGAATCACCAACGCTATTGTCTAAGGCTTTCTTAGCAACCTTTGTGACGTAGACGGTGACCCCCAAGGTCGCCAGCAGGCCAATCACTTTAGCAGCTAGCTGAAGATTCGCAGTGGCAGGGTCCACAGTCGCCGTTTCTTGACCCAGCATGGCCAAGTCACCTGCGAGAGAGCCCAGATAAACGTAGAGAATCGTGCCGGGCAACATGCCGAGGGAGCCCAAGACATAGTCTTTGAGGGAAACGCTGGTCAGACCCAGGGCGTAGTTCAACAGGTTGAAGGGGAAGACGGGGGAAAGGCGAGTGAGAAAGACAATCTTGAGGCCTTCCTTGGCGATCGCTTCATCAATGGCCTTAAATTTCTGGTTGCCATCAATCTTCTTCGCGATGGCATCCCTAGCCAAGTAGCGACCAATCAAGAACGCAAAGGTTGCACCCAGCGTCGCTGCCACAAACACAAAAATTGAGCCCTGTACCAGACCGAAAATAGCGCCACCCCCAAGGGTCAAGAGTGAGCCCGGCAGGAACAATACCGTCGCCAAGTTGTAGATTGCAATAAAGGCGATGGGACCCCAAGCACCTAAACTTTCAACCCAAGCGAGGGCATTCTGAAAGAGCAATTGAAAATCAAACTGCTTGGCTAACACAACGAGCCCAGCAATAGCGGCTGCGATCACGACGTACTTCAGATATTTGCTGTTGCTTTGCTGAGACATATTACGTTCCATGGGTCTGCTTTGAGGCTACAAAGTTGTAATGGGCGATTTGATGCCCCCAATGTAGCCTCGGGTCCTAAAAAAAGAATGAGAGTTTGCTGAGGTGCAATACAGGGTTTCCTGAAAGTTTTTGCGAAAGCCCTAAACCTAATATTAGGGAGGGTTTAAGCCCGTATAAACCCCGACAAAAATGACGGCGGGGACCAGCCTAGAAACAAGGCATCGACTGTAATCCGAAAGTGCACCCTAAGACCCGCTCCAGGAATTGCCCCAATCATACTCAATCTTCCCTGTGACAACCTCTCTTAACTCCAATGAAAATTAACCGCCGTCAACTCAACCTCTGTTGGGGCCTAGCTTGGTGCTTGCTCGGGGTGCTGTGGCTACAGCCCATCAGTTACGGCATCATGCGACTGGCGTTTCTGTTCTGCGCTGGAGTCATTGCAGTGGGAGGGCTCTACCAAATCTGGCATCTCACCAAACTGCGTTGGGCGAGTCTAGGCTTAGGACTCGCCCTCAGCCTCTTTATGCTGCTCCCCGGCCAACCCGCTGATGCCAATGCCCTGGCCCAAGATTACGTTCAGTCCCTGCAGTCCTTCCAGGGCAGTCGCTATGTGTGGGGTGGCGAGAACCGCTTGGGCATTGACTGCTCCGGTCTCGTTCGCCAAGGCCTGATCCAAGCAAATCTCAAACAGGGAATCCGTCACCGCAATCCTCGCTTACTGCGCCAAGCCTTTGAGCTGTGGTGGTACGACGCTGGGGCCGATGCGCTTCGAGATGGCTATCGCGGCTTCACCCGCCAACTGTTTTCTAGCCCCAGCATTAATGCAATGGATGAGACCCAGCTCCGCCCCGGTGACCTAGCCGCGACCCAAGATGGCGAGCATATCCTGGCCTATGGGGGCGATCGCCAATGGATTGAAGCAGACCCCGGCTATCTGGAAGTTCTGATCGTCGAAGTCCCTGAGCCCCATAACAATTGGTTCGAAACCCCGGTGATTCTGCTGCGCTGGAGCCAACTCGAAGCAGCCAGCGAAGGCTGACTCACAATCTGGGAGAACTCCTTCCAAAGACAAAATTCCAAGAACGAAGCCCAGGTCCTGTCATGGACCTGGGCTTTTACGTTTAGCCCGTACTAACGGGTATAGCCCTTGAGAGAAAGGACATTCAGGGCCTAATTCCTACATTTGTACTAGAAAAGAGGCGGAGCAATAGCGCGAATAAGATCATTTGTACTATATTAATGAAATATCGCCAGAGAAATTGCGGAATCTTCCCGGCTCACAACAGCCTGGTCCAATCTCCCACTTCAGCTTCTGGCCCAAAATTAAGCCCCCTTCACAACAGTCAGGTGTGACGTTTTGGGATGAAGGCAATGCTCAGCCAAGCCCTCCCAACCCTCACCTCTCTTCCAACGACTTGTGACCTGCCATGGTTATTCCAGCTCGCCCCCGCTCCCAACGCTCCATCTCTCCCCCGTCCGTTCCCCCAAGGCATCAGCCCCAGGGCTCACCTGATATCCCTCCCTTTTTGCAGCAACAGCAGACCAATGCTGCTTCTGCCCATCCAACAGCAGCTTATCCACCGACTGCCTATTCACCACCGACTCCAAATCCACAAGCTCCAAACCCACAGACTCACAATCCACAAGCTCCAAATCCACAAGCTCAACAGCGGCTAAGGCATCCTCATCCAGGCTATCGGCCTCACGCCATGGTCTCCCCCGTTCCTAGGCCCAATTCCCATCGGCAACCTAGTCAGCCAGCTGGCCCAACATCCGTCCAAACATCAGCCCAACACCCAGGATATAACCCACCTCCCTTTGGACCCATCCACCGCCCAGCTTATCCTCCAGTCCAATCATCAAGCCCGCCCCAAGCCATCTCCCAGCCCGGCTTCTTCGAAGCCATGGCCCAACAACTGGGTTTGAGCCTTCGGCCTCAAAGGTTGCTGTGGTTAGGCAGCAGCTTTCTCGCCCTCGGCCTATTCCTTAGCAATGGCCTAGGTCGCTGGGGCAGTGGCCTAATCGCCAAGTCCTTCCGTCAGGATCTCTGCCAAGGGATGGTGCAGGCCTCCGTCAGCCTCTCGCGAGAACAGCTCACGGAGTTACTCACCATACCGGAGCGATCGCCCAAGGCCACGATCCGCCAACAGGCTCCTGCTCCCTACTGCACCCTCACGGACTTAGAAGTTCGTGCAGGGGTCACCGCCCAGCGCGAAGCCTATCCCCTGGCCTTTGACCCCGACACCTGGCTCGTCATGCTCTACGAAGGAGACGAATATGCGGGATATGCCTTCCGATTCGAATAGTTCAGTGATGACGGGTGGCTATGACAGCGAGGGCAGTAGGTTGCTTAGTCAACTAAGCATAGGGCGGTTGGGCTTCGCGATTCCATTATTGCTAGCCCTGCTCCTGGGCTATGGAACCTATCGAAAGCTTCAACCCACCCACTTCACTCGCGTCGAAATTGAGCAAGCCTGGGAACTGGAACCGGGTGATCGCCTGGGCCATTACCGCATCAGCAGCGGCCTAGGTGATGTGGTCATCGAATTGGGCGGCGCGCCGCTGTATATGCCCATGGCTGGGGAAGTTCACCCAATCAATCCAGATTGTAGTCTCTTCTCCAGTGCTGAACTACCGGCCTACCGCCTCCGACTCTGCGGATTAACCCGAGCCAAGTCAGGACCACTCAGTCAAGGTGCTGTTTTGGGTCGAGGCGATCGCGTAGCCCTAGCTCTCCTACGCCGTCAGCCCCAGGGCACCTGGGCAATGGTTGAGCCTGCAACTAGTATCCTCGAGCAGTTCCTCACCCCGCCCCAACCATAGCATCCACTTTCTGCCACCGTTCTCCCCATGCACTGCGCCTACCTGCCCTTCCCCATGTCCTTTCACCTCCCAGCCACTGGCTTCAGCGCTAGGCAACGATTCAGCAGCTTTGCTCTCAGCCTGGCCTTACTCCAGGTCATCGCCACCTCACCCGCCCAAGCTCTGGACATTCTCAACTTTGACCTCGCCAAGACCTCACCCCCAACCAAGCAACACACCATCCAAACCTCAGCAACCCCAGCCATCCTGGCATCCCACATTCAACCGCTCAGCTTTAAGGCAGCTCACCCTCCAAAATCCAACCACCTTCTAGGAGTATATACAACTAAAAACAGTCCATCAACGACCCTTGGCCAACGAACAAGAGAGCAACTGCTCTTTAAAGGTGGAGCCAACTCCCTCGTCGCCGTGGCTGTGGGCAATGCTGAAGGAACCCGGACTGCCCAGGGCGATCACACCCCGGCCTACAGCGGTCACCGCGACCCCGGCAATGGCGCTTGGAACCAGGGCAGCTTCTCCTATCAACACCGCGCCAGCTCTCCCGAAAACGCAGATCAAAAACAACTCGTCCGCCTCTCTTACCAAGCTGCAGACCTGCGTCAGCAAGCCCAGGCCCAGGGAATGGAGCTAACCCTTTTAGAAGAACTCAGCGGAATTGACCTTGCCAACCAAGCCCCCCTAGCTGCCTTAGATCAAGGGGGCTATATTGACTGGCTCCAAGCAGCCAAGCAGCGCCAGCTCGCTGCAAATGAAGCCATTATCTGGGCAAGAACTTGGTCCTACTGGGACCCCCATTTAGGAACCTGGAATGCTCCAGGGCTGGGCAACCATTGGGACAGCATTTATGCTGACCAGCAACGACGGCATTGGGCTGTAGTTCAAGCCACCCAGCAGTTCCGCCTGTAAGCTTCTGTCAAGCAATAGAAATCCGATTTTTCGAAAAATCGGATTTCTCACTTAATGCTCCAAGACTTGCCAGAACAACTCCGGCAGCACCTCCCCCTTGAACTGAACATTAATTCGACTGGCCAGCGCGAGGCCCGAGAGAAACGCACTTTCAACGCGATCGCCCCCACACCAATCCCCGGCCAACCAAAGCGGCAGCAACGTCTTCGCCTCCACATAGGGCACCGACAGCGGCGTCTGGGGAAAGGCATAGCCCCAACGGTGCACCTGAAGAATTTCTGGCTCAGCCAACCAAGCTTCACCGGTTGCAGCTGCAGCCATGGCCAAGAGCGACTGGCCCACAGCCGGTAGATCGCTCGCCTCAAACTGTGCCTCACCCAACGCCATATTGCTATGCACAACCACCACAGGCTGTTGTGGATTCAACTGCTTACTGCTTTCCAGCCCGACCCAGGCCAAATGGTCATGGCCATAGC
>CALLPZ010000124.1 GCA_938015405.1 uncultured Pseudanabaenaceae cyanobacterium | reverse complement strand
TCAACTCATCAACAGCCACACCACTAGTGTTCGGTACGGCAATACCCATCGCTAGTGTCTCGACCGTTTCAGTCTCTACTAGAGGAACATCCCCATGTCTCATTTCAGCACCCTCCGCACCAAAGTTTCTGATGCGGTTGTTTTGACCAGCTCCCTCAAGGATCTGGGCATTCAAGTGGAAACCAACGCTAATGTCCGTGGCTACCACGGTCAGCAAGTTCGCGCTGACATCGTCGCCGTTCTTGAAGGCGAGTATGACCTCGGCTGGTCTCGCAATGCCGACGGTTCTTTTGATCTGATTGCAGATCTCTGGGGCGTCGCGAAGAAGCACAATCAAACTGAGCTGATCAATTCCATTAACCAGAAGTATGCGGTCAACAAAGCGCTGTCCGAAGTGACGCAGCCAGGCTTGCAGAACGCCACCGTCAAGGTGATGGTCAACGCCTAGCCTCTGCTTCTTTCTGGTTTCAAAGCTGTGCGGGTTGCCTTGTGGGGTAGCCCGTTTCTTCGTTTCTAGGTTTCTTTGTCAAAGCTTTTTATTCGGGTTTTCCTGGGCAGACGATGAAGTATGTCTGGGCTCAGGATGAGTGGCAAGCTACTGGGGCTGCAGTCGGTGTATGTCACCTATGGGTGGTGTTGCGATCGCTTCAACTCTCTCAGCTAGAAATGACTACACTCAGCCCTATGGCATTCCTTTTTGGGTCTAAGCTATGGCGATGACTGCGTTTCTGCCCCTTGCAATGTGTCATTTGCTTTCTGGACGGGATTCCTAGAGTTATCATCTTCTTGGGTTTGTCGGCTAGCTTAACCTGGCCCAAGAGCCTCCCGCGCCTGTATGTCTTCTTCGAGTTTCTTTCATGCAACCTGAGACCATCGCAGCGTTGTCACCCCTATTTCAGGCGGCAAATCCAAAAACCTTGGACTGGCTCTTACCTACAGCGGTGGAGCATGAGTATCCTTCAAACCGTGCTGTGTTGATGGAGGATTCCTGGGGCAATGCGGCCTATTTTATTTTGTCTGGCTGGGTGAAGGTTCGACGCCTGGCGGGGGATAGCGCGGTTACCATCGCTGTGCTGGGTAAGGGTGAGGTGTTTGGCGAGATGGCGATTCTAGATGAGTCGCCCCGTTCCACGGATGTGGTCTCCCTGTCGCCTGTGAAGGTGTTAAGCATTTCGGCTCCAAACTTCGTGCAGACGCTATTGACGGATCCCCAGCTGCAATACCGTATGTTGCAAATGATGGGTAAGCGTTTGAAGCAGATGAATGGTCGCTTCCAATTGCAAAATCAACCGTCCTTTATTCGCCTAGCGCACACCCTGGTGGAGCTTGGAACCAAGTACGGCACCCAGGAGAACGGCATTGTCGAGATTTTCAATGTCCCTTTTACAGATCTTGCCAACATCAGCGACATTAGCGTTGAAGATGCTGCCAAGATTATGGGCAAGTTCAATGAGCGCGGCTGGATTGGAATCGATTCAGAGCGCCATATGATCAAGCTATCTGGCTTTCAGCAGTTGCAGAAAATGCTAGATCGTTAGGCAGCGACTTCAAACGATTTGACTCAAACAATAAAGAGCGAGGCCCAAGCAGGCCTCGCTCTTTATTGTTTGGATTGTCGCGGGAGTGCATGGATTTCACTCTCCATTGGCTCCCTGGGGCTACGAATTATTCAGCTAGCTTGAGGCCAATGACGCTGCCCTTGAAGTTGTAATTGCTGCCTTCTAGCTCCAAAGTGGTGCCAATTTTCACTTTGCTGTTGCCCAAGATGACTTCACCATCTTTGACTTGAGCCTCTCCA
The DNA here is from genome assembly GCA_938015405.1 of uncultured Pseudanabaenaceae cyanobacterium. Lineage (GTDB taxonomy): Bacteria > Cyanobacteriota > Cyanobacteriia > PCC-9006 > JAAUQQ01 > JAAUQQ01. The sequence continues at coordinate 5,389 of CALLPZ010000124.1, read as the reverse complement.
CCCAGGGTCATACGTACGTTGGCGCTGTACTTGCTTTCGGGGCGAGGGTCTTCGACGGCTTTGAGCGTGCCGTCTGGTTGGGGAGCAATGACGGTGCGAGGTTGACGCACGGCAGAAAGGACATCCACAGTTCCATAGGGCTGGTTACGGATGATGATGTCGGTTTTTCCATCCTCATTGAACTTCGCGATCAGAGCATCTGGCTCCGCCACAGTTAGGCCTCGTACCAATAGATCCACTTCAACAGCCTGGGTCTCAACGCCAACCTGGGCGACGGATCCACCCGTGCCGGGAAAGAGGAAAATGCCGCCCAGCACCATGAGGATGACGAGGGCTGCACCCAGGTCTAGCAGGCTGACTTTTCCAAATAGGCGACCTTTGGAGTCGAGAATTGCCATGGCGAATACCCCGTCGAGCGAGGAAGGGTTGATAGATCGTGACGATTCTACAGGCCCAGGGGCCGTTGCGGTAATCCCTTTCAGGCTGAAATGGAGTGGGGCGATCGCCTTGGCTCCCTGCTTTTTCCTCATGAAGCTGGTTTAGCAAAGGTTGCAGATTGAATCGAAATTGCCCAATTTCTAAGTTGCTTCGTGACAATGGGGCTAGGCCGTATTCCTTTCAGTTGCCGTTGTTTTTGAGCGCTCGCGTTGTAACCTCGTGGGTCGTTGTGACTGAGACGAGGCACATTGTCTGGCCGATCGCCGTCTTAGGGAATGCTGGTTGCATGTGTGCTTTTAAGAAGACGCTGCCTTTAAGAAGACTCTACTGTGAGACCTGATGATGAAACATCCTTCCTTCCCCCGGCATTCAAACCGCTTGACGCGTCAGGTTGCACTGGCTCTCGCCGGGTTGAGTTTATCCACGGGCCTCTCATTGGGGGTCGCCACCACTGCGGATGCGTTTTCCTGGCGAGACTTGCTCAGAGGGGGGATTCGGATTGTCCAGGGGGTGCAGCTATCGAACATGTCGCCCAAGCAGGAAATGGAGCTGGGCAGCCAAATCAATGCTCAGCTGCTGCGCAGTGAATTGAAGCTTTATGACGATGACCCAGAACTTCTGGCCTATATCAACGATATCGGACAGCGCCTCGCAGAAGAGAGCGATCGCCCGGAGCTGGATTACACCTTCCAGGTGGTGGATAGTGACCAAATCAATGCCTATGCCACTGTGGGAGGCTACACCTACATCACCACAGGCTTGCTGAAGCTTGCTCGCAATGAGGCCGAAGTGGCTGGTGTTATCGGCCATGAGATTGGCCATATCGAAGGTAAGCATCTGATTACCCAGATGTCTCGGGAGGCCTGGCGAGCAGGCTTGATGAGTGCTGCTGGTGTGGACCGAAACCGAGCTGTGCAAATTGGAGTAGAGCTGGCGGTGCGTCGCCCTCGCAGCCGTGACAATGAGTATGATTCCGATTTGCGAGGCCTGCGCATCATGCGTGAGGCGGGCTATGCGGAGTCCGGCATGGTCTCCTTTATGGAGAAGCTCGCTTCGAAAGGCGGTGCCCCCCCAACTTTCCTTAGTACCCATCCCCATGGCAGCGATCGCGTTGCAGCCTTGGAGCGCAATCTGAATGCTGAGATTGTGGGTGAGGAAGGCCTTGATGAATCCTATTACTCGAAGCAGATTAGTGTTCTAGGTCCCCGTGAGGCTGCTGAGCAGGCTGACGAGTCTTGATGCCCGTTAAATTTAGGGGGTGATGAGCCCCTTAAATTTGGCTAAACGGATGTTCGTTCATTGATAAAAGGGGCGATCGCGTAGCAGCGATCGCCCCTTTTGCTGAGCATGGCCATGTACCTGACATTTGAGGCTGATGGAATGCTCTGTCTGACTGGAACGAGGGCTATTTTAGTGGGACACGATGTGGGGTAACCCAGAGCTAATGCTTTGGGGATTCACCTTCGTGACCACTTCGTCAAACGGCAACACGCGCTGTTGCTTGAGATCAAATACATTCACTTGATAGACCTTCCACTCATCGATATCGATAGCGGTAAGCCAGCCACTTCGGGGATGGTAAGCACCTGTATCAATATCCAGCCAGCCCTTGCCTTGGGCCAGCTCCCCGGGCGCAACGCCTGGCAGGGTGAAAGTGATGGTGTGGCCCGTGATTACGAGCTTGTCGAGGAAGTAGGGCTCGCGAATGCTGTGGAACTCGTCGCGGACCCAGCAGAGCTCATTGGCCGTCTGCATGGAGAGCGGCATGTTGGGGTTGAGGCCAGCATGGACGAGCCAGGCATCGCCGAGGTCTTTGTACAAAGGCAATTCGCGAATCCATTCCAAATGTTCTAGGAGCTGGTCCCAGTCGCGATAGCTGGCAATGGTATTGTTGCCGCCGCTGTGGAGCCAAGACTGAAGCGAATTGGAATGGCCAGCCTTGGGGAAAGACTGCAACAGCATCTGCTCGTGGTTGCCCAGCAAGCAGTAAAAATGGTGGAAGCGTACAAGGTCGATGACGTCGGCGCTGCGGGGGCCTCGATCAATCAAATCGCCCAAGAAATAGACTTGGTCATCACCGCCTGGAGCGATCTGATCCAAGAGGGCTACCAGGCCATCGTAATGGCCATGGACGTCACCGATGATGATGCGGCGGCGGTGGGAGGTTGCCATGGAGAGAAAAGCTCAGATGTCTGCCCGAAGAGGTAGCGATTGAAGTCGATGGGAAAGTTGAACCCCATGCAACAGCAAACTGCTGTGGCGAAAAGGCGGCGGTAGAGGCTGCAATTTCACTCTTTGATTACAGCCGCTGTCTTAGGGGATCTGAATCTGTGCCAGCACGGAAGATTTGGACCGACAATCGCGTCTCTTGGGAAGATTCACGGGGGGATGTTCGGTGAGGAATGATGTGGAATCACTAAAAAACGCGATGCCCCAAAGTCCTAGGGCATCGCGTTTATAGCGTTTGGTTGTCGACTTAAAATCCTGTGTGGGAAATGCTTGTTTACGGGGTCTATAGGGTCTCCTCTCTATTGGCTCAGCGCGTTGAAAAAGCGTTGGAGTTGAGTGAGAAATCCAGGTTTAGCTGGGCGTGGGGCATCACCTGCTTCGCTGTTCTCTCCATTGGCTAAGCCGATGAAGATGTTGTCGATGGTTTCGCTGCTGGGGCGTTCAGGAAAGTCGGAAATTTTTTCGTAGCTATCTTCTTTCTCCAGCCAGAGCTCCCAGTCGCCGGGGTAGCAGCGGAATAGGGCAGCGGCATCGAGGGGGCGAATGTAATAGCAGGATTCGATTTGGCTGAGGAAGCGATCGCGCAACTGCCGCCCCGCATAGCCAATGCCGATGGTGGCAATGTCTTCCAGAGCGGGGTTGAGAAGGATGACGGGGCGATGCCCAGCTTGTTCACAAAGCTTTTCGACTTCTCGCACTTCCACTGCAGAAGGCTCGACGAAGATGAATAGCTCTTCGTTGTCCTGAATGGCGGCATTCATGTCGCTGATACCGCGAATGGCAAATTCGGTCTCACCCCAGTCCCGGCGCGCTAGGGCTGCAGCACCAGCATCGGGGAAGAAAATGCGCAGGCGATCGCCGTAGTCTTCAAAGCCTGCGATGAAGTCCTTGGCGATGGGTTGGACCTTGATTTCTGGAATCTTGAGTTCCACTTGGATGCGAGTTAGGCCTGCATCCAGGGCGCTTTTTGCTGCGGCGAGGGCCTGGGCTGCTGCTTCAGCATTGTCGTTAGGGAGAGGGACGGATGCAGGTTGAGAGGTCATGGGCTATGGATTACAGGCGGTTGCGTTCTGCTTATCCTACGTTGAAGCGGGCGGTTGCTGTGCGCTGTAAACCGTCTAGTAGCAGTGATTGAATTGAGCGGTACATCCTCTGCTTCGGTCTTGCTGGGATGATCACGATTCTTAAGAAAATCTGTACTTCTCTCTTCACGAATGGAGATGAATCGAAATTCTCGTACATTTTTTGACGGTTTTTATATACAAATCCTAAGGAAAGGTAATGCCGAGCCTTGGCTGGCCAAACTGGATGAGTGAGCCATCGCGCCTGGGCTTCGGTTTGGGTCTTTGGTTATTTCTATTGTTGTTGTGAGTCGCCAGGTTTGAGAGCATGTCGCCAACATTATTGCGGAAGGTTTGGACCACAATTGATTGCTCTGCCACGACAGCTTTGATGCGGTTGAGTGACGGGGAGATGGCCCAGGCGCTAGTGGAGCGTATGGCAGGGTCCTATGCGCTGAGTCCAGAGGAGTCTTCGCAGATTAAGGCCTATGTTTCGCAAAAGGCCTCGCTGATTCGGGATGTGGCGTTGCGCTGAGGTGGTTTGCGTTGCTCTTCTAGAGGCTGTTGGGCAATTGTTGAGTTTTAAAATCGGACTGTAGAAACGCTCAGGTTGAGATGAGCAAGCTGCAATATCTAGGCATTTTTGCGGAAAGACTGGGACGCAAGTTTGATTCCTGTCATAGCGGGTGAATCTTCTATGTCCCCGGCCATCAGATGGGAGTTGCTGCTGTGCGATTCAATTTTTATTACTGCTTCTGGTTTGTTTTTTTGTTTCTGGTTGAAGCTTGCATTGCAGTTTTTGTCGACGATAACTTTGTCCGTCCCTACGTTGGGGATGTACTCGTCGTTATTTTGATTTATGCGATGGTGCGAGCCTTCTTTAAAGTGCCGATTTTAAGAACTGCTGTGGGTGTATTGGCCTTTTCGTTTGTGGTGGAAATTCTTCAGTATTTCAAGATCGTCGAGCTGTTGGGGTTGGGCTCGTCGGAGTTGGCTCGAACGATTATTGGAACCACTTTTGTGTGGGAGGATTTTATTGCTTATAGCGTGGGAATTGTTATTCTGCTGGGCTTTGAGAAATCGTTTGGACCCTTTAAGAAAGAGTGGTACTCGATGGGGGCTGGGGGCGATTGCTACGCAAGCTTCCGAAGGAATCGCCTAAAATGCTAACCAGAATGCTGTAGAGGCCTGTGCCATGACCGCTGCCCTACCCAAGCCTGCTAAATCTGTTGATTCGCAATCGACTCAAGCCGCAGCCCCATCTGTCCTGGAGGCTCCTAGCGAGACGCGGATTTTGCTAGAGGGGGTGAGCTGGGAGACCTATGAGCGGTTGCTGGTTGAGACGGGGGAGAGCCGCAACCAGCGCTTTGCCTATGACAGTGGAATTTTGGAAGTTATGGTTCCTTTGCCCGACCACGAAGAGCCCACTCGCTTGTTTGAGCATTTTATGGGGGCGATGGTGGATGCGTTGGGGCTAGAGCTGTTGAGTTTGGGGTCGCTGACGATGAAGCGGGCTGAGCAGCGGAAAGGGCTGGAGCCGGACTGTTGTTTTTATATTCAGAATGAGGCTGCGGTGCGGGGGCTGCGGAAGCTGGATTTTGACATTTATCCGCCACCAGATTTAGTCGTAGAAGTCGATAACAGCAGCGGCTCGCTGGATA
>CALLPZ010000123.1 GCA_938015405.1 uncultured Pseudanabaenaceae cyanobacterium | reverse complement strand
GTGCAGATGATGACCGCATCCAGGTCAGCTTGGTCTTCGGCTAGCTTTTGATAGGAGTTGTAGCTCTTGCACTTTGCACTTTCGGCCATGGCCTTAGCAGCATCGAGTCGGATATCAGCGACGCCGACCAGGTTGGCTTCGCTGGTGAGTTCAAAGACCTGGGCATGGGTTTGGGCGATCGCGCCAGCACCAATAATGGCGAACTTCAAAGGCTGAGTAGTCATGATGGAATTCCTGAGTTGACCCCGAAGCAGCACCTTTTAGGTGCTGCCCCATGGATGTGATGTGAATGAACAAACCGTTGAAACGATGGATTGTTCATGAAAATGAGATGCACAAGCATTGGAACCAGGGACTTAGGCCCCCAACTCCATGCCAATGGGAAAGATTCAGGGCATAGCAAAGCTGGATTCTCTGCCATGCCCAAGCGATTAGCTCAGCGCCTTCACTGCATCCTTGATGGAGCTTTCGATGTAGTCCATATGCTCCTGGGTGTAGTTCTCGTTCCAGGGCAGCACTAGAACATGCTCCAGACCTGCAAAGGTGCCAGGGAACTTCTCTTCGCTGTAATCCACTGCCTCAGGACGAGCCAAGGTGAAGGGGAAACGAGAGTTACCAAAAGTGCGCTGGTCGCGGAAGACTTCGCAACGGAAGGCAGGCTTTTGGATATAGCGTGGCGCGGAGAAAATGCCCCGCTCTTCCTTCAGCCACTTGGCCAAGCCCACAGCACCATCCTTGATTACGGCACTGTCTACACAGAGGCAGTATTTCCAGTAGGAGTGGGTGGTATTGGCCGCATGGCTTGGGGGCGTAATGCCAGGCAAATCTGCAATGGCTGCCGTCATCTGGTTCGCCAGCTTTTGGCGCTGCTTAACCACACCTTCCAACTTGGGTAGCTGACCGCAAGCCACCGCGCCCTGAAGCTCCGTCATGCGGTAGTTGAGGGAGAGGAAATAGTGGTCGGGCTTGGGGTCACCGTAGCCCCAGGCCTTATTGATGAACAGCCACATGTGACGCGCCAGGGCATCGTCATCAGTAACCACAATGCCGCCTTCTCCGGCAGTGATGTGCTTGCCCTGCTGAAGGCTGAAGCAGCCGATCGCGCCAATGGTGCCAACGTATTTATCGTCGTGACGGGCCATAAAGGCTTGGGCCGTATCTTCAATCACGGGAATACCGTGGGCATCGGCCACTGCCATGATCTTCTTCATGTCGCAGGGGTTGCCGAACAGGTGAGTGACGATGATGGCCTTGGTGCGATCGCTAATATTCTGCTCAATGCTCTCAGCAGTCACATTCCAGTCCGTGGGGTCCACATCCACAAACACCGGAATGGCACCCTGATAAACGATGGGTGCCAAAGCGCCCATATCCGTAATGGAAGTGGTGATAATCTCATCGCCAGGCTCAGGGTTCACCGCAGCCACAGCGCAATGCACAGCAGCAGAACCAGAAGCACAGGCAAAGGCATGCTTTGCACCAATCAACTTTGCAAAGTCCTTTTCCAGGGCCTTAACAAATGTGCCTTTCGTACTGGTGAGTGTGCCACTACCAATTGCCTCTGCCACCAGCTTGATTTCATCAGCGCCGAGAGTACGCCCTGCAGCTTCCTGATCGGAAGGCAGCTGGAGAAAAGTCTTTTTAGGCTCGAAAGTACTGACCATGAGTTAAGACTCCTGAGTAAAAATGAGAACGCCTAAGACCGAGGGGAAACTAGGTCTATGGGAGAAATTCGGACAAACGGAAAGCGAAACCTGCCTTGAGCTAACGACTGGCCTGCCGGTTTGATCTATGAATTGAGGTGCCGAGATAAAACAGCTCCTCAAAGTAGTACTTGCTCTGAACCGCCAGCACTGCCAAGCTAAATAGCTGTACTCCCAGCATCAGCAGCACACCGCCAATGATGAAAGTGTGAGGCGCCTGCTGATAAGCCGTCGCCACGGCCACAGTGGGGTCCAGCACAGGTGGTACAGCAGCAATCAGAACCTGATAGGCAGTCCAGCTATGAATTGCTGCCCAGCTCGCGGAGTAAAGGCCTAGGCCTAAAAACAGCAAACTTGGCACGAAAAAGAACATCACCGGGCGGAACAAAAAGCCATAGAAGAAAATGGACCAGGTATGGCGCAAGATCTTCATGCTGGACTTACGACGGGGGGGCTTAACCGCCGTGGGTGATGGAGCCTGGGGCTGGGCTGTCACCGGAGGTGTCCGCCAATGCAGATGAGCCGGAACCTCATCCACCCGCTCATTGAGCAATTTGGCCTTGTGCAAAATCTCAGGATTGATATCCATCCCCATGGAACGAGGATGGAGACTATCCACAAAATTCCGGTCATAGGCCCGCACCATCCCAGTCAATGTCGAGATTTCGCCCTTGTCTGCGAGAGACAAGAAACGATTCGCCCAAACACTCAAAAGACGGCGAAACGTCGGCACATTAGAGACCTTTCCTCCTGGCATGTAAGGCGAAGCCACGACCACTTGGGCCCCAGTTTGCTGCATGCGACGGACGAGGGTCTCGATATGCTCCGGCGAATAGCTCAGGTCCAAATCCAAAGTGACCACATAGTCACCCTGGGAATGCTCAAACCCAGTCCGGAGCGCCTGACCGAGGCCACTGTTGTGCAAATGGTGAACCACTCGAACTTGGGGGACTCGCTGGGCAAAGGCATCAGCCAATTGAGCAGTGCGATCGCGGCTGCCATCATTAACAACCACGATTTCCCAACGGAACTCATCTTCGAGCCGAGCCATATGCTCACAGAGCAGGCTCAAATTGGGCTCAAGGATGGCAGCCTCGTTGTAGGCGGGGGCAACCAAAGAAACTAGAGGTCGCAGCGGTACCAAGGCATGGTCTCCCCCAAAAGCAGGAGAGGTTACCGGCTGGGACCATCCAGATTGCATAACAGGCACTGAAGCCATGAAATTCACCTCATCGATGCACAGTGGCAAATCTGAAGCTCTGGCGTTGGCGCTGTAGAGCGCTGGGCCAGAAGGCAAAAGCCTTAAGAATGAATAACCGGGGAAATGTAGAAGATTAGCCCCAGAATCACACTCAGTTTCATTCCGCTTCATCAGAATCACCCTGCAGACCCATGACTGGAAGAACTGAATCACCAAATCTATAGGCAAGGAAGAATGACTCTCACGTCAGTGATTTCCCACAGCTATCCCTTCCAAGGAGGATCGGAATCTTCGGATGCTGGATTAGGTCTTTATGCAATCTTTATTGCGTTATTTAAGTGAATGAAAATCAAATAAAGAAATTCGTCTTCAAAATCATTACTACTCCATATTTATACGGAGGCTAGAAAACAATTGGAGATGCTCAGGTCACTCCAGAATTAGCCCAATCTAGGCCAATAGAGATGGGTAAGAATACCTTTCAGCAGCCCAAGGTCCTGAAATATGGAAATTCTGAGTACTCAGTTAAAACGAAGATTGACATCGCAGCACTGTGCGAATTTAATTTTTGCCCAAACCTATCAAGTTGGAAGAGCTTGCAACGACCCAACAGGGATGCGTCACAAGATTAAGTTCACTTTGAAAGACTAGAAAACTTTAGAAGGGATCAAGTCCACCTAGTCTCATCCATAGGTTCTGCCTTCACAGAAATACCTACGACCAGTGAATAGTCACTTTTTATGACTCTCAGATGTCTATGAAGATGGCATCTTGGGAACTCTAGAGACCGAAGTAAGAAGCCGTATCTTATATATCCAAGCTGGCGTTCCGTGGCGACATATCATCACTGCCCTTGACTATCTCTAATGAGAAGTCCAAACCATGGCTTATCCCAATCTCTACTCAACGCATAAGTCGACAACGACAAACGTAATAAAGCTGTAAGCGCCCTCAATAAGCAGTGGCACTAAGCATGACTACTAGCCTTCGTCCTCAGCAGAATTGTTGATTCTACGGGGGTTTTGTATTCTATCCAGTGAGAGTATTTAGCTGTATACCCCTACCTCCGAGCTGGAACATTGAGTCTCAAACTAGCCTGAAAGACCAGGTCCAACCTGGTATATGGAAGGCATTGAGGGGATATTAGGTATATCTCATCAGTCGACCATCTGTTCCCTTCCATCGCTCACCTGTTGTCATCGCTGATAGGCCTTAACCCATGACCGTCGCGCTCAAAATTGGCGATCGCACCTTCCCCAGTGGGGAAGTGCTCAATCTCCTGCAACAGTACGGACTCCTCCAGCCCCTGGCTAAGGAAATCGTGATTGAGCAGGCTTTAGCCACTTGGATCGAAGAGGAAAAGACACTGGCCTGGTCCTCCGAGGACGAGGAACAGGTCATCCAGCAATTTAAGAACCAGCAGGCCATGGCAGCCATGGCTCCCCAAGGACCTCCATCAACGGAGGCTTTGGAGACTCAACAGAAGATGCTGCTGAAGAAAGCCAAGCTGGATAAGTTCAAGGAATGGAAGTGGGGAAATCAGCTAGAAAGCTATTACCTCAAACGAAAAGATCGACTGGACCGGGTCATTTACTCCCTATTACGGGTCAAGGACGCCGCCATCGCTCAGGAGCTTTATTTCCGGCTAGAGAGCGACGAAGCCAACTTTACGGATCTTGCAGCAAAATATTCTAAGGGCCCTGAAGCCAATACCGGCGGTCTCATCGGCCCAGCAGATTTGGGAGGATGTCATCCTCGTCTATCAGAAATGCTGCGAGTAAGCCAGCCCGAGCAGCTGTGGCCTCCCACCCGCATTGAGGATTGGTGGGTCATCGTTCGCTTGGAAAAGTTCCTACCCACTCAGCTGGATGATGGCCTGAGACGTCGACTCCTGGACGAGCTGTTTTCGCAGTGGCTGCAGGAACAAAGCCAACAGTTCGAAGTCGTTCAACCTCAGGCTCAACAAGCATCCCCAGCTCCGACTCCCCAAGAAGCATCTTCCGCCTCCCCCAGCGTGACCTCATGACCTATACCGAACTTTCTATTCCTAATTTTCTACGGCAGGTCGAGCCCTTTTCCCAGCTCTCTCGACCCAAGCTCGAGCAGCTTGCGAAGCGTGCCCAAACCTTCCGCTACCGCATGGGGCAATCTATCCTACGCCGGGAGACCTTACCTCACCAGGTCGTCATTGTGGCAGATGGGCAGGTGCGCCTGCTGGGCTATCGTCCAACCAATCAGTTACCCTTCACGCTCCAACAACTGAATGAGGGGGAGTGTTTCGGCTGGGTCAGCCTGTTGCGGGGAGTGCCTTGTGAAACCGCGATCGCCAGTGCCGATCCCGATACGCTTTGTATCACGATCCCTGCCTTCGAATTTCTGCGCTTGATGCAGGAAGAGCCCGCGATCGCCAACCATTTCAACAGCTCCATTTCCCGTTCGGAGCTAGCCGAACTCGTTGGCAAGTCCCTTCAAAGCCATGCCCGCACTTCCTTTGACCTTAAAGACCTAATCGCCAGTGCCGAAGACCGGGCCATATTACAGACGCTGATGCCCGGCCAACAGATGGCTCCCAGCAACCTACCTCCCGGTCACGAATGGTGGGTCAGTGGCGGTGGGCGAGTCAATGACACGATGCCTGGGGAACCGCTAGACATCAACAGTGCAACCCAGCTCGAAACCGATGCAACGCGGCCCGTGCGGCTCTTGGGACTACCAGCCTCGCTTCTCGACGACGTGGCCATGACTGCCGCCCCCCTAGCCCCACGCGACAGCAGCGGCGGTGATCCTTGGGAGAATGAAGACCAAAGTCAGGCTCCCAGTAATAACTGGCGTGAAGCAGTTCCCTTTGCACCAGATTATCCCCAAGAAGCGGATGCTCAGGTTCAGGAAGCAGTAGGCCTCATCACCTCCCGAGGCCAGAAGAAATATCCATTTGTCGGTGGCAAGGGCATCGCCAATGGAACCCTGGCCTGCTTTGCCATGCTGGCTCAGCATCTTAATATCCCTTTCCGCAAAGATGTGATCCGCCGAGTCATCAGCGAACAGCTCAATCGCGGCGAAACCATTCCGCTAATTTTCTGTGGTGCCGTCTCGGAAATGCTCGGCCTTAAAACCCAGCATGCGATGGTGCCAAGTGCCTCCATTGCAAGGGTTCAAGCGCCAGCCTTAATCTCCTGGGGCAATAGCTTCGCTGTTCTCTACGAGACCAACAGTCGGGAAGTCACCCTGGCCGTCCCTGAGGTCGGCATCATCCGACCAACCCCCCAAGAATTTGCCGCACAGTGGGGGGAGAAGGGCGAAATCATCATGCTGGAGGTGGCCAAGGAAACCCCTCAGCAAAACTTTGGTCTTAGCTGGTTTGTTCCATCGGTTATTAAATACCGCTGGTCTCTACTCCTCGTCCTGATTGCATCCCTGTTTGTCCAGCTCTTTGGCCTGGCAAACCCATTGATGATTCAGGTCATCATTGACCGAGTCATCACCCAAAACAGTGTCGATACGCTCCAAGTTCTGGGCTTATTCCTGGTTGTCATCGCCATCTTCGAAGCGATGCTCTCCAGTTTGAGAACCTACCTCTTCGTCGATACAACCAACCGCATCGACCTCAGCCTCGGTGCCGAGATTATCGATCATCTCTTCCGACTCCCCCTGCGCTACTTCGAGCGGCGTCCAGTGGGTGAGCTGTCAAGCCGCATTGGTGAGCTGGAGAATATCCGCTCCTTCTTGACGGGTACAGCCTTGACCGTTGTGATGGACTCGATTTTTTCGGTCATCTACATCGTCGTGATGTTCATCTATAGCTGGAAGCTGACCCTAGTCGCCCTGGGCAGCATTCCAATTTTTGTAGCCGTCACCTTGATTTTCGCGCCAATCGTACGAAAGCTGCTGCGAGTCAAGGCTGAGAACCATGCCAAAACCCAGTCTTACTTGGTAGAGGCCCTCTCTGGAGTTCAAACAGTCAAGGCCCAAAACATCGAATTAAAGGCCCGCTGGCAGTGGCAAGAACGCTATGCCCGCTATGTCTCTGCTGGCTTCAAGACTGTTCTCACGTCTACAGTAGCTTCTTCCGTCAGTGACTTCCTCAACAAGATGTCAGCCCTGCTGGTGCTGTGCGTTGGAGCCTATCTGGTACTGCAACAAGAGCTAACCTTGGGTCAGCTCATTGCTTTCCGAATCATCTCTGGCTACGTGACTGGGCCTTTGCTACGTCTGGCTCAGCTTTGGCAAAATTTCCAGGAAACAGCACTGTCTCTGGAACGCCTCAGCGATATTGTCGATACGCCTCAGGAACAAGCTCCTGCAGAAAAGGACAATATCCTCATGCCTCAAGTTGTGGGCAAGATCAAATATGAGGATGTCTCCTTCCGCTTCGGCAAGCAGGGTGCAATGCAGCTCTCCAACATCAACGTGGAGATTCCCCCGGGTACTTTCGTTGGCATCGTCGGTCAAAGTGGTTCCGGAAAGAGTACCCTCACGAAGCTTCTGCCCCGGCTGTATCACCCCAATGCAGGTCGCATCCTGGTAGATGACTATGACGTGGGCAAAGTGGAGCTTTACTCCCTACGACGCCAAATCGGCATCGTCCCCCAGGACTCGCTACTCTTTGAAGGGACTGTTCAAGACAACGTTGCCCTAACCCGTCCCGATGCTAGCTCCGAAGCCATCGTGGATGCAGCGAAGATTGCCTGTGCCCATGACTTCATCATGGACTTACCCCAGGCCTACGGCAGCCAGGTCGGAGAGCGAGGATCCAGCTTGTCAGGTGGACAGCGGCAAAGGGTTGCGATCGCCCGCACCATTCTGCAAAACCCCAACCTGCTCATCTTGGATGAAGCAACTAGTGCTTTGGATTACGATACCGAGCGCCAAGTCTGCCTCAACCTCATGGAGCATTTTCAAGGCCGCACGGTGCTGTTCATCACCCACCGCCTGCCAACAATCCAAAGCGCTGACCTAATCATCGTCATGGATAAGGGCTCCATCGTTGAGATGGGAACCCATCGCGAACTCATGTCTCAGCGAGGGCGCTACTACTGCCTCTTCCAACAACAAGAGCAGGGCTAGACCTTCACCCTTACTCCGGCTCTCTCTTAGATTTCAACATCTTCCGACCCTGCCTCGGACCTCGTCCAACCGCCGCACCGCCTTAGCACCAAGGACCCAGAACGATGTCGCCCACTCCCCTATCAGGCTCTGCCGCTAGCCCAGCCCACCCCAACGGTGCGGCAACGAATGGCCATAAACCTGTCCCTAAAAGTGTTGGGGAACAGGCCGTCAATAGTGATGCCACTCCCGCTACTGACGGGAGTGGTAATGGTGGAAACAGCAATGGCGGTGCAGTCAAAGCCTCACCCGAGCCTCCATCATTTGACCGACCCGTAATCTTCCGCCAGCCCTCCCTTTGGTCCAAGATGATCATCATGGGGATCATTGGCGTTACGACATTCTCAGTGGGCTGGGCATGCTTTGCCAAAGTAGAAGAAGCCATTCCTGCTCAGGGTAAGCTTGAACCCCAGGGAGCGGTGAAAGAGATTCGGGCTCCTTTGGGGGGAGTGGTCAGCTCCATTGAAGTGGAGGAAGGTGAGCGAGTCGAAAAAGACCAAATTCTGATCCGGTTTGATCCCACCGCTGCGCAGGCACAGTTACAGTCTCTAAGCGAAGTTCGAGCCGCCCTTGTTGCAGAGACCAACTATTATCGCTCCAACCTCCAGGGTCGTAGCGCAAGCTTGCCTGAAAATTACACTGTCCCTCCGGAACTTGCTTCTCTCACCGACAACCGCTTGGCATTAGTAGAAGAAAACGCTCTCTTCCGTGCCCAGCTGACCGGTGCAAGCGTGAGTGGTCTTAATGCGACCCAACAAGCTCGCCTGCAAACGGGCAACGCAGAGCGAAATTCCCGAGAAGCCGCCGCCCAGTTGGCCATTTCCCAGCAACAGCAGCAGCTTAATCAAGTCCGCATTCGGATCGCCAATACTCAGCAACAAATCCTGAACGCGAACAGTCAGCTCGGCAATGCTCGACTCCAGCTCCAAAGCGCCAAGGATGGCTTAGCGATCGACAGCCAGATTCTTTCGGACATCGCCCCTCTAGCGGAAGACGGCGGCATTGCCAACATCCAGCTACTCCGTCAGAAACAAGAGGTGGGCAGCGGCAAAGCTCGCGTCACCCAACAAGAGGCTGAAGTCGTCAACCGAGAAGCAGAGCTCACGAACCAGAATGCAGAGTTGATGCAGCTTCAGCAGGAAGAGCAACGCCTAGTTCTCGCAGTGGCCCAAGCCCAAGAAGAACTCCTCAACACTGTGGCTCGATCCCAGCAGGATCCTCTCACTCGCATGGGCGACAACGACAAGCGTATTGCCGAAATCGATAGTCAACTCAACAAGGTCATCATTGAGAACGAGAAACAAATCAATGAACTAGACAGCCAAATCAGCCAAACCTTAGTCACATTGGATTATCAGGAGATCAAGGCTCCGGTTAGCGGTACCGTGTTTGACCTCCAGCCCACCAGTAAAGGCTTTGTCAGCAACACTAGCGAACCCATTCTCTCGATCGTTCCTGATCAGGGTCTCGTCGCTCAAGTCTTCATCACCAATGGCGACATTGGCTTTGTCAAAGAATGCACAGACCCCGACGACATTGAGACTTGCATGGATGTTGATGTCCGCATCGACTCTTTCCCATACAGCGAGTTTGGCGACGTTAACGGCAAGCTCGTTGAAATTGGCGATGATGCGCTTCCACCAGACCAAATTTTCCCCTTTTATCGCTTTCCAGCCACAGTCGAGCTAGAGAAACAAACGATTGATGTGAATGGAAAGCCTATAGCTCTGCAATCAGGCATGTCTCTGAACGTCAATATCAAAACCCGCCCTCGCCGCGTCATCACCTACTTCACAGACCTGTTCGAGAAGAAGAAGAACAACTTTACATCTCGTCAGTAGCCTTATCAACGGAGTCCGTTCGTCTTCAGACGTTGTAAATAGTCTGGGCTATATTCAAATCGAGAAAGAAAAGACCTGTGATTTCAAAGAAATCACAGGTCTTTTCTTTCTCGATTCTGCCAACAGTGCCTAACATTTAAGGTCCATTTCCACGCTAAAACACATCGGTCTGAGCACCCCCCTTGTCCAAGGGTAAGAGAGTTCATCATCCGTCATAGATAGGTCGTCCTTACGCCAGGTCATAGAATCATGCTTCATCCTCCAACCGCGACCTTAAATCTCACGGAATAGCATCTGAAAGAAATGACTCAAAAGGACTGCCTACTCTTCGAGCACTGACACCTCCAAGCCACAAGGAATAAAGGCGACAAGCCAAGCTGGTTAAAGTTCTCTAGAGCCAGGGTAGCCATAAGAAGTGAGCAGTTGTAAGCACACACATCAGTAGCTCATCTTCAAATATTTACTACATTGTTTTTCAATCCTTAAATACAGGCAGAGGAATCACCGTACCGCCCAACACTCGAGAAGATGGCAAGAGTCTCAGCCAATTGACTGACAAGCTGAGCCAAATTCGAGGGATGCAACCTAGCACCGCTCTGTCATTTCTGGGTTCAGAGGCTATCTCACTTTTAGAATAGGGATAGCTCTATTATCAGCCCAAGGTCATCTCACCTTAGATGCACTTCTCAACAGCACCCAACCTGAACGTCACAGGAAGAAGTTACCCCCAAGAAGTCATAGTATTGTGCCAAATTCTTCACGAGAAAGCAGCAGCATCCAATAGTCAAAAGCCTGTCAGCAGAAGCTTTCAGCAGCTAGCGTAGAGGAAAACCTCTTAGAACAAATGCTTACAGAGCCTTAATTCCCACATTGATTAAAAGTCTCATACCCCCAGGTCAGCGAACGCAATTCCCCACCAGAGAAAGGATTTTAGCCTTTTCACATTGACGATCATGATGGATCAAACCTCAGATTAGGCAACGAGATCCTTAAAGGTTATCAACAGAAAGAAGAAGAACTTTAACCGAAGGAATTGACTTCTTTCAGATATATACATATGGTTATTTGGGACTGAATAAACCAAACAAGACCATCCATTAAAACGAGTGAAGCTGTGACAGAACCATTGAATGGCAAAGCATTGCTGCAAAAAGTAAAAGAGTTAAAGGAAACTAGCGAGAACCCCACTCGCCGCGAACTCGCCCGCCTTTGCGGTTACTCCACAACAACCAAAAAAGGCGAAACTCGCATCAATGTAGCCGAGTTTTACGAAGCTCTCCTGGAAGCGAAAGGCCTAAACTTAGGCTCTGAACAATCTCAACGTCGGGGGCGTGAAGCAACATTCCGCGTTAGCGTTCAAAAGAACGGCCAAATCCTAATTGGTGCTGCTTACACGAAAACAATGGGACTCAAGCCTGGAGACGAATTTGATGTCAAGCTAGGCTACAAGCATATTCATCTGATTCAGCGCGACGAAGACGCAGACAGCTAAACAGTATTTAGTCGGTCTTAGGCTTATTTTGCTCTTCTTAACTGAGCCTATAAAATAATTTGAGCATGATCTATAAAGTCGTGGCTTTTCAATGAAAGGCCGCGACTTTATAGATCTCAAGAATGCGGATTTTGCTCATCCAAGCCAGAAGGTATGTCAGAAACCAGCTGTAGAATCTCTTGGTCTTAGGGCAATCTATCCATCGGCATAATCCTTTGAGGGGGCAGGCAACATTTAGCCCACAATTGGTATTCCTCAAAGCCTAGGGCTTCTTTATAGAAGCTGGGAGCGAGTTAAATCTTCCATAAAGCCAGTCCCAGTAAGAGCCCATACAGCAGAGCAAAGTGTCAATCTGTAGAAAATATTTTTAATTTATCTTGGGTACGTGCTCTGCGGGCTCCCCTTCTCGAGATGAAAAAGTATTTTGCTATAGTTAAACTGAGGTACTCAGATCTTCTTATGAGGTATTCACTGAATACTGGGATGTCTGCAGTGACCTTATTTCTGACGTAGCTTCTCCTAATCGTTTGCCCCCCACGAAACTCAGAAGCGACATCGACCGAATCCTGCTCCGGCGAGCTGTTGTCTAAGGATCTATGGATAATCAAGCGCAGGGCAATTTACTTCCTTTTAATAAGAGCAGCTCTCGCCAGAGCCATTTGCTGGAGTTTTGTGGAACGCGTAATTTGTTTCGCAAGCGCTATCAGATTGCGAAAGCGATTGGTAAGGGCGGGTTCGGAATTACTTTTTTGGCTCGGGATGTTAGCCTCCCAGGCGGTCCTGTATGCGTAATTAAGCAGCTCTGTCCCAAAATCAATGATGAGGCGGCTCTAGCACGAGCCCAGAAGCGGTTTGAGCGAGAAGCTCGGATACTTGGTGCTTTAGGGGGTCACGCACAGATCCCCACCCTCCTGGATTACTTTGAGCAGGACGGCGAATTCTTCTTGGTCCAGGAGTATGTCCACGGCCATACCTTGAGCAAGCTCGTCAAGCACAAAGGTCCTTGGTCAGAGACTTCGGTCAGAAGTTTTTTGATGGAAGTCCTGCCCATTCTTCAATACATCCACGAGAGTCAGGTGATTCATCGGGATATCAAGCCGCCCAACATTATGCGCTGCCGTGAAACAGGCCGCCTAGTGCTGCTCGATTTTGGTGCAGTAAAAGAATGCATCACCATGGAAGCGAGAGACACTAGCCACGTTTCTACGACCCATTTTGTCGGCACGATGGGCTTTGCACCGCCGGAACAGCTTGCATTGCGTGCAACCTATGCTACTGACATTTATGCCGTGGGTGTAACCTGTCTCTTCCTGCTAACTGGGAAGTCTCCAGCCAAGATGGGAGTCGACCCCCGAACGGGTGAGTTACGTTGGCGTGAGTTGGTCTCTGTGAGTGCTCCCTTTGAGCGCTTGCTGGAGCGGATGGTAAGCGTTTCTTTGCGCGATCGCTACCAAAATGCTGATCAAGTCCTCAAAATGATGGATGTCGAGGAAGTCCGGGATGAGCTAGAGCTATGCATGCATAACCAAGGGCCAGACCCCGATGCATTGTCTAATGGTAGTTACGTCGCTCCCAATGCCCGCATGGCAGCCTCCATCCGGAACTGGCGTGAACGCCGCAAGCCCGTCAAGCTTCGTACCGACTGGAATTTGGGTTCTAGGAGCAATGGCCCAGAGCTAATGTATTCCCGCTAGAGTTCAAGATTTTGAACTGGTCTGTCTACTATCAGGGGTGGCATTTCTAAGATGCCACCCCTAAGTTATTTCAGGAACTTGTAGCCTGAGGCTTAGCGTCGTCCACCTTCGGCCATTCCTTCACCTCGTGGATCAGCGGCTCCCGTAAGATCTCCCTCCGGACCCACCACAATGACATTGGCATTGCCCCAGTCATCACGAAACTCCAACGAGTGGTTTAGCTGCTCCAATGCGTTAAGGGTGAGCTGGTCGAAGCCATAGCGCTCAATCCTTAGAGTCTCTGGCAGCCACTGGTGATGAATCCGAGGTGCACCGACTGCTGCTGCTGCATCCATGTCATGCAGCAGCACATTGAGAATAATTTGTAAGACCGTCGTGATGATGGTGCTGCCGCCAGGGGAGCCCACTGCCATACGAAGCTGGTCGTCCTCCAGCACGATGGTTGGCGTCATTGAAGAAAGAGGTGTTTTGTTGGGGGCCACTGAGTTAGCTTCACCGCCAACCAGCCCATGGAGATTTGGGGTGCTTGGAGCGATCGCGAAGTCATCCATTTCATTGTTCAGCAAAATGCCTGTGCCAGCAGCCATGACCCCAGCGCCAAAGCGACCGTTGATGGTGAAGGTCATAGATAAGGCATTGCGATCGCGATCTACTACGGTCAAATGGGTCGTGTCGCTGGATTCTTTGTAATTGCTGTAACGCTCCAAAGTTGAACTATCAGCAGCTTTAACTTCAGCCGCAGAACGAGCAAGCTGGGGGTCAATTTCCTGGCGACGTGATGCCGAATAGGCGGGGTTAATTAAAGCCGCTACCGGGACTTCCACAAAATCGGGGTCTCCCAAATGCTCGGCTCGATCCGCATAGGCTATTTTCATCACCTCAGCCAGAAAATGAAGGCCTTCCGGGTGGTGCCAGCCTGGGGCTACCAGATCAGTATCGTCAATCAAATTGAGCATTTGCAGCAGATGCACACCGCCAGAGGATGGGGGCGGCATGGAGCAGACTCGGTATTGGCGAAAGGGGCCGCAAGTCGGCTCGCGCCAGATCGGCTTGTAGGCTTTCAGATCGGCTTGGGTGATTAATCCACCGTTCGCAGCCATATCCTGGGCGATCGCTGTTGCTGTCTCGCCTTGATAAAAGTCAGAGGGATCCTGGGCAATACGGCCTAAAGTCAGGGCCAGATCAGCTTGACGCAGCAGATCTCCAGCCAACAAAGGTTCTCCTTCAGGAAGGAAAACAGATGCAGCTGCAGGATTTTGGGCTAGACGTGCAGCATCATCGACGATCTCTTCCTCTAAGTGATCACTCACGACAAAGCCATGAGCAGCCATGATGCGACTGGGCTGCACCACCCGCGCCCAAGGCAATCTGCCGTAGCGCTGATGTAGGGCATGGAGCCCCGCGACCGTCCCTGGCACTCCCACGGCCAAATGGCCATTGCGACTTAGCAGGGACTGGGGCTCCCCTGCCTCGTTCAAATACATGTCCCGTCCTGCCGCTGCTGGGGCTCGCTCACGAAAATCCAGTGCCGTCACCTCCCCTGATTCTGCGCCATGCCAAAGGGCAAAGCCACCACCACCTAAGCCCGCAGAGAAGGGCTCAACCACAGAAAGCGCTAGGGCGGTCGCGACAGCACCATCCACTGCATTCCCCCCCTGACGTAACATGGCGGCTCCCGCTGCGGTGGCGAGGGGATGGGCTGAGACCACCATGTCGCGATCGCTGCGAACCGGTTTAACAAATGCAGCTTGGGTCGGAGTGATGGAGCCGAAGAGACACAGAACGGCAATAGAACTACTACGACGTAGAACAGAAAGGAGCGAGCGTTGTTGGGAGGAGTGAGAGGACATAGCGATCGCCTAGAGCATCAGGTTGAGGCACACAGCCTTCCTTCTCAGTTTCTAGCGACCTCGAGCAAATTGAGCGTTCTGGAATAATCCTTGATGGTCTTGGGTGACGCTACAAGCCATCCTCCCAAACCCAACGCCTCGTAAGACTGGGGCAAAACAGAAAAAAGCGCGACCATTGCTAGTGGTCGCGCTTGAAAATTTAGGCTGTGAGATAGCCTTTGATATCACGGGCACAAGGGGCCCATACGAAATGAGTGGCCCTGAGACTAAGCCAAAACGCCTTTAGACTTTGGCGAGGGCGCGCTCAGCAAGCTCAGCAGCAGCCTGGGTCGGCGAGAGGGCATAAACCTCAGCAGAATTGTTGGGGCTCTCAATCAGCTTCACTTTGTGGAGCTGGGCACCGGTTTCAGCCATGGGAGCTGTCAGGAGGTCACGAATGTGGACAGCGATATTCTCAGCTGTGGGCACAACTTCAGCGAAATAAGGAATGTCCTTATTCAGGAAGGTGTGATCAAAGGGCTCAACCACATGCTGGTCAATGACTTTTTGCACATCCACCAGATCGGCAATCATGCCGGTGCGCTCATCAATCTGGCCCTTGATGGTGACTTCTAGATGGTAGTTATGGCCATGGCCGTTGGGGCGGGCGCATTTGCCATAGATTTCGCTATTCTCTTCAAAGCTCAGCTTTGGATTTGCCAAACGATGGGCCGCGCTGAAGTGGGTCTTGATCGTGAGATAAGCTTCCATATCTTTTCCTTGGTATTCGGCCCATAGTTCGGGATGTTCAAAAAGTTGAATGTTGACGATGGGCAGGTGAGCTTCTAAGCGCTGCCAAATCATCCGCGCAACATTTTCAGTGGTGGGCAAAGTGGTTTCGAATTCTGGCCAAGCCTCGTTCAAGAAGGAGAAATCCAACTGAGAGGTAACTTCGTCTTTGATGACCCGCTTCACGTCAGAGAGGTTCAAGACCATGCCGTAATCGTCCAGGTCTCCCTCCATGGCGACGAACAGGACGTAGTTGTGACCATGGCCTGGCGATCGCGCACAGGCTCCAAACCGCAGGTTGTTCTCGGCATCACTCAACTCTGGTAACCAATAGCGGTGGCTAGCCGAGAACTGAGCGCGACGGTTGATGACGCATTTCATGGGCGATCGCGCAATATTAAGCTTTGTCAAGATTTCCATCTCTACCATAGATGCTTGTCGTGGCGATCGGGTAGGGAAATTTCCCCCCTTGTGGGGCTAACACCAAGAATCCAACCCAATACTGGGCGTTGAGCAAGGCAGGGGCTCCGATAAGATGGAAGCGGAATCTCGTGAGATAAGTTCGGGCGCAGTGAAAGATCTTCTCCAAGGCATCAACGTTTACTTCGTCGGCATGATGGGTGTTGGTAAAAGCACCATTGGACGCCTTGTTGCCAAGGAAATGGGCTATCAGTTTTTTGATACGGACAGCTTGATCGAACAAATTGCCCAACGCTCCATCAAACAAATCTTTGCCGATGAAGGGGAAGAATCTTTTCGCGAACTGGAAAGTAGAACCCTTGCAGAGCTTTGTGCCAACCAGCGATTGGCAATTGCCACTGGGGGTGGCATCGTCGTCCGCAAGGGCAATTGGAGCTATCTTCAGCAGGGTTTGGTGGTGTGGCTGGATGTGCCTTTGGACTCCCTGTATCAGCGGTTGAGACGCGATCGCAGCCGTCCCCTACTACAAACAGAGAATCCCAAGGAAACGCTGCGCCAGCTAATGGAAGAGCGTCGTCCGCTGTATAGCAATGCCGACCTCCACATCGTGCCTAAGCCCAAAGCCAGCACCCATGAAACCGCTCAACAAGTGATCGCAGCGATTCCATCAGTGCTCAAAGAGAAGACTGTGGAGCCTTCTTAAATTTGAGCATCGTCTACAAGAAAGTCTCTTAGGCTATTTTTCCAAGCGAATGGCGTACCACTGGGCAGTACGGCCAGGTTCTAACTCCAACTCGCATGAGCCCTCTCGCAGCGCAACGGCCTGGGCTTCTGCTCCCTGCTGACTCGCCACATCCAGAGGCAACTCATCGGCATACTGAACCACCCAAACTTTGAGCTGTTCAGTCAATTCTGATGCGGAGAGAATACGCTCTGCCTCACCTGGCATTAAAAGAACAAAGTGGTCTTCGCTATACATAGAAGTGCTGGACATAGAAATCTCTCCGCGAAGAAACTGCGTTCCTTCAAACTGTGCCCCATAGCAGAAACTTTCTGCAATGCCTCCGCGTCAAACTAATCATTCACCGGGAATGTTGAATCGCCGGTCTAATTCTCAGTCAATGCTTTTGCAATGACAGGATTAGACCGGCGTTTTCTTATGGGGAAGAACCCACAACTATTTTTCACTGGCCTTTCACAAGGGCAAACCATAGCCACCAAAGTAAGCTTTCACCAATAGCTCACCACACAGGTCTAGGCAGACAATTTGAAAGAATTTTAGTCCCATTTTTTAGGGTTCAATCTTATAAAGCTGAGGCCTGACGGGCCCTTCTAGAACTTGTTCCCATCAAGATTGAAAATCTGTGCCAGTTATTTAAGAGGCCAGAATCAGAACCAAGCTATTTTTTCAAAAGCTAAAATTAAGTCATGAAAGGCAAGAAAGCCAACTAATTTAATCCCTTTTCATAAAATAGAAGAGATTAGTTCGGTTGAAATCCATGGAAGGCTTTCCCTCGCCTCAATTCCTGTCAAGTCCGCACACTATTTCAACTCAGAGAGGAGTCACCATGAAATTCTCCACCAAAGCCGCGATTGCTCTTTCCTTCGCTGCTATTGCACCTGCAGTCATCCTGGCAGCCCCCGCTGCGGCTCAAACCCAGCGGCCCACCGGCCTCCAAGGCCACTACCTTGGTGGTGGTGCAAGCCTCGGCATCAATACTGAAGATGGCTTCGATGACCTGGAGTTTGGTGGCGTGGTGCAAGGCCGTTACGACATCCAGAACGTCCCAATCTCCGTGCGTGGTTCTGTTCTATTCAACGATCAAGCTGCCGCACTCCAGCCCGTGGTGACCTACGACGTAGCAACCAGCAACAAGTCCAATGTTTACCTAGGTGCTGGCGCATCTGTGCTGTTAGGCGATGGTGAATCTCCTCTAGGCGACAAGACCGCATTCATGCTGACAGCCGGTGTTGAGGGCGAGGTTGCTCCCAACTGGGCACTCTTTGGCGATGTGCGTTGGGGTATTAGCGCCTTAGAAAATAGCGATGGTCAAGCTGTGAGTTTCCAAACAGGTGCAGCCTATCGCTTCTAGTCTCAACACGTCCGAATGTCATCGAGTAGGTCGTGTTAACTCCTTTGAGTCTAGTACAGAGAGGCAATTACTTCTCTGTACTTTTCTCTGACTATTAGAGTTGAGAATCTAGCCGATTCGATACATCCGAGTAGAGAACGTTGATCCATATCAGGAACAATTGGTTGATCAACGATTTGATTAACCACGATTAGGTAACTCAATAACCTTATTCCTTCGCTCTCACTGAGACCTCGTCAGAAGCAAGGGAATTGAGGCTTTGAGCAATCCAGATATTTCTGTCCCAATATCCACCGTATTCAGAAAAGTATTGGAGTGGAGAGTTGAGAAACAGAGCCGACAGCATTGGCTCTAATACTTTTCTCCCGACAACTTACCAATGAGCTGCTAAAGCTAACAGCTCAGCTTTAGCATCCACCAGCGAGAGAGTCCTCGCTGCTTCGCCTGCCGCTAACTGGTCTGCCACGATGAAGGTGACATCTTCAATCCCCATGATCTTAAAAATAGCTTTGAGATAGGGCTCCAAGAAATTCCGAGCGGCAGCCTCAGTCCCCACTCGATAATTGAATTTGCGAGTCGTAAT
>CALLPZ010000122.1 GCA_938015405.1 uncultured Pseudanabaenaceae cyanobacterium | reverse complement strand
TATGGCCATGGCATTGGTATGAGCCAATACGGTGCCAGAGGAATGGCCCAACAAGGCAACAGCTATCAGGAGATTCTGTCTCACTACTACCAAGGCACAGAGCTTTCTCAAGTTCGCTAACCCAACCGACACTTGCCAAGCCGTAGCCAAGCCAGACTAAGCAAAGAGGCCGAACGATGTCGCATCGTTCGGCCTCTTTACATTTCCAATCAGCCAATCCAGCAAAGACAGAAATCCCAGAAAACGGCCTCAACCTTTAACCATCGCAGGCCATGCTCTCCAAGTCGCTGCAGAATCATGGCAATAGACCAAAACCTTGGAGTACCTTAGCTGCAGTGGAAATTCAACCACATGATTCTTCTGGCCCTAACCTCATAGTCCTATGTCAGGCTTTTCCATCCTCTTCCTGGTCGTTGTTGCACTTCTCCTGTGGAACTGGTTTCAGCGCAGCTCCGGTGGCGGACGAGCCGGCTTTCGTGGTGGCACCCAAAGCGAGCGCAAACTGATGAAGGTCGTGGGTCGTCCTGCCGCCAATCGTTTGATCGATCAACTCCAACAACGCAACCCCGATCGTTCACGGGAATGGTGTGCAGACAAAGCTTTATTTGATTGGGAGCGCGATCGCCGCTATTAACCCCTTGGGTAACCACAATTAGAGAGTGATAGCCTCTATGGAATAGTCATGAAACCTAGGGCGTAAGAAGTTTACCCCCTACTTTGATTCAGCGAGACAGAGCAACTCAGTCAAGCCCATAGGCTCAAAACAATCCCACTTCCCAGGCAATCATTCCCCTCAGACTCCCTTAAGAAGTGGAAACCTTTGACCAACTAGACTGCTTTACGAGTCATACGCCCCTTCAGCTTGGGCTTGCGATGACGAAATTTGACCTTAGGACGCCGATGCAGCATGCGAGCGATCGTCACGCCCGTAATAGCTTGATAGCTGAACCAAACCAAAAACGTACAAATCACCACGCTCAATGCAACGCCCATCTCAGGCACATCGGATAAATTCCAATGCTTGATTAATAGAGAAGACAACAAGCGACTGCCAAGAGAGCCAATTGCAGCACTCACAGCTCCTCCAAAGGTTGAACTAATCAACCACCGAAAAGAACGACGTACTCGACGGCAAATCGACAGCCATTGGAGCAAGCCCAAGACGAAAAAGCCGGAAAAGCCAGCGCAAAAAGGCACAACCAGGCCTCGAAAGATACTTCCGTCTATAGAAAATGGCAATAGCCCCACCAAGCGCAACACCCAATCCTGGCCATAGAACAACAGCCCCAAGCCTGCAGCCAAGCCCAAAGGAAGCCCTAATCCTGTCGCCCACTTCCATAACGTTGCTCGGCGAAGGCGCTGCAATAAGACTTCCGTCTGGGCATCCCCCAAAATCAGCCCCCAAAAAAAAAGCGCCGCGACAGCAATCATGGTCACTTGAGGGCCCAACTGAGGCTTATCCCAACCCAGGTCACTTGCAATGATCATCAATGCCAACACCACTGCTGCCAGCACCACTAAGAAGACAAAACTCACCCCTAAACCAATCGCCTGCCAATGAGCCCAAATGCGAAAACAGCGCCGAAACACACTGCGTCGCCGTCGCCGTAACGCTCTTCGCTCACTAGGCGGCAACAACGGAATATCTTCTTGCCACCCCAGCTCATCGTCCCCATGCCGTCTGGCATAAATCCTTACTTCATCAATAGATGCAGCGGATAAACGCTCCAGCGCTTGCCTTAAATATCTCACCACCGTTTGCTGGGGTGGGATCACTCGCTGCGCCTCTAGGCGAATGTGCAAACAAGACCCCTCTCGCGAAGCCTGAGCCGTGATCCCCCGGGGCTGCAACTGCTGATTGATCAATTGGGTAATAGCCCGCGCATCTCCCTGCTTGGCAAGCTGAACTGTAGCGGACATAGTCATGGCGCAGTGCTATGGCGAAATTAAAGTTGCGTTGCGTGATGTTACTGATCCTAGAGGTTGAGAGGTCGCCTCGAAACCGTAAGAACAGCTTTTCATAGTTCATGCTCCTTAGTCTCATCAGTAAACAAAGACACATTGAGCATTAATTAATACATCCGAAGATATCGATATCCGTCAAAGAGAGCGATTTATCCAACCCAACCATCCTGTCTAGCAAAGCACAGACCAGACTAATGCCACTGCTATCAAAGTACGCTCAGTGGCTGATTTAACGACCTTATCCCCAACAGAATGGGGCAGCCTCGTATAACATAGTTATTCGATACCAATATTCAGGAAATCCACGGATATACGGATCCCCATCGCCACTCCTGCCGATGGAATTGGGACCCTGTATTTCTCAGTGTTGGGTAATTCTCAGCGGCTTTTCGCATTGCTGCTGTTTCAGCAGCGCTTTTGGCTTAGCCCAGGGGAACCCTGTGGTTAGGACTCATGAAGCATCCCCCTCCCCTCCAGAGTTCAGGACTCAGCACGGTAGTCACGCAACATGAATGGTTTAGAAACTCGGTTGTTCTGTCGTCTAGATGGTTTGAGCGCCGCTGCTCGGGAGCAGCAGCGCCTGTTCACAGTTGCTGAACTGGGGCTCTTGGAAACAGACAGCATCCCCGTTTTTGAAGAAGCAACTCAAACTGCTGCTCAATTTCTAGGCGCTCCAGTTTGTTGGATGAGTGTCCTAGATCGGGACAGACTCTGGCTAAAGGCTTCCATTGGGCTATCCAAACTGGGATTAATGAATCCCCTGGCCAAAACGCGTCGTATGGCTCGGGAAGATTCCTTTGACACCCATGTTGTCGATAGCCAGCAAGTCTTAGCTCTCAGTGATGCGGCTCTACACCCCGCTTTTTCCCAA
Source organism: uncultured Pseudanabaenaceae cyanobacterium (assembly GCA_938015405.1). GTDB lineage: Bacteria > Cyanobacteriota > Cyanobacteriia > PCC-9006 > JAAUQQ01 > JAAUQQ01. The sequence goes on along the minus strand of CALLPZ010000122.1, from coordinate 4,613 downwards.
AGTGCTCTGGTACAACAATTCGGGATTCGGGCCTATTTGGGAGCTCCCTTAGTTGTCTCTGGAGGACATTGCCTAGGCACCTTAGCCATCCTCCACTGTGAGCCCCGCGAGTTTACCGAAAAAGATATTCAGTCCCTTGAGCTAGTGGCACGTTGGTGCGTCAGCGAGTTTGAACGCGATCAGGCTCTGGCCAATATAGTCACAAGCTCACCACCAGCCAGCCAGCACTCTACTCAATCCACAACGGCTCTACTCAGCGACGTAGACAACAGCAGCTCAACCTTACAAACCAATAGCCTCACCTCCTCGCCGAGTGGCATTGCAACTGGGCAAGAAGATCCAAGTCCTCTTAGACTAAAGCTCGTCGGCCAGCTGACCCAGCAGCTACGGGCTCCTTTGACTGCTGTATTAGGTATGGCAGGTATGTTGAGCCGTGAAATCTACGGCCCCCTCACCGATAAACAGCGCGAGTATCTGGAAGTCATCCAACGCAGCGGTCAAACCTTGCTCTCCTTGATCCAAGAAATCATGGATCTAGCAGCCCTAGATAACGACCAAAGTGGTTTGAATCTGACCCCCGTAGATGTCGAACTACTCTCTCAGAAGGTGCTTCACTCCCTAACACCTATGGGGAATCAGCACGATCTTCAACTGCAGTGCTCTGTTGAGCCCGGCAAGCGAGTCTGGCGTTTGGATAAGGACAAGCTCCGCCAAATGCTTTACCACCTCGTATTCAGCATCATCCACTCTGCGAACGGTGGAAGTGTTATCAAACTCCACATTTCACGCAAAACCGACCAACTTCAGTTTTCGCTATGGGTCTCTCATCCCTGGCTTGGAGAAGGCTTGCCTCCCAACAATGGCGGAGAGAACCTTAGCATCCTCCCCGTAAGCACAAATGAACTGAGTGATTCTTTGGGAGAATCTGAGTCCGGAGGCGTTGCCACTATTCAACGGCTCCTAGGTGAGCTAGCGACTCCCTTAAACAGTGAGAATCTCAACGAGCTCCTCCAAGCAACCAGTGCAGAGCGTCCTGAGAACCTTCGCTTACTGCTAAGCCGTCATCTCGCCGAGATTCAAGGCGGTCAGCTATTCGTTCAAAGTTCAACGGAGTCAGGCTATCGCTATATCGGTCTCCTACCTATTAGCAACTTCACTGAAGAGAACAACAGTCTCTAAACAACTCACACTGGTCAGGCGGAACCTCAAACCAGCTTTTTGCCCAATTGCATAAAAACGGAGAGGGATTCTTTTGATTTAAAGAAACCCTCTCCGTTTTTTCATCCTTAACAGGCGGTCCACCCGCACATCACTGGGAAGACAAAAGTCATCCAATCAAGCCCGGAGAATTCCAATCAGTTTCAAATAACTGAACATTGAGTGGAGACTAAACCCCGACCCCTCGAACTATCTCAATACCATTCTGCATTAGTACAACCTGTGGCTCTGCAGTCGTTGTCTCAATCCGACGTAGCTCAACTTGACCACCTGCAAGACGCGCCCCCGGCTGAACAGTCCGGCTCAGGGCACCTTCGAAATCCTTCACGATCACAGCATTATAGTCACCTAGCTGAACGATCCCCTTAATCTCAACAGCCTCAGCCAGTGCAGTAGGTGAAACCGGCACAGGAACTTCAGCAGCAACAGGAGCAACGACCGGCAAATCATTAGTGGACAGAGCAGGGAGGGGAGTCGTCACTGGAGCGACAGTAGTCTGCTGAATCCCAGTAGAAGGCATCACGGGGAGAGGAGTTCCAGCAGGAGCAGCAACCAAAGGTGTCAGTGAAGCTCCTCCTGATTCAGGCCCCAACCCAATGCTAGGCACAGGTGGCAAAGGCTGAACAGCCACAGGAGCCTTAGCAGCCAAAAAGCGAACTTCAAATTCAGGCTGCTCGGCCAAGGCAAAAGGGTTATCTCGACCCTGCAACGCAGTAGCCAAGCGAGCAGTGCTTCGAGACGGCTTGGAAGTAGTAACCAAACGAGTCGGTTTAGCAGTCACATTCTGAGGAGTAGGAGTCCCACGAGAGACAAAGCTGACTTTATTGTTCGCTAAGGCATCTTTCTCTGCAACAGATGATGGAGAGGAAATCATCGGAGCACCATCTACTTGGGTATGTGCAGCCAGCACAGGCTCTTTAGGCTGTCCATTACTATCCAAACTTGCAGTTTGATCAGCGCCACAGCTCACTGAAAGAGAGGCGATCGCTAAACTGACAACCAGGTGAAAACTTTTCATAGCAAACCGTTAAAGAGCCAAATGAAACCAACCCAAGTTCCCGCGAAGTATCAGCTCCAGCGAGCTAATTCAGAGACTCAAGCAGAACGGTCGGAATTCTAACAGATATTCTCCAAATCATCCCAAGCGAAAGAAAGCAAAGATGAGATGCGTCTCCTGAGGCCAGTTTTAAGAACCTACCTCAGGCCAATAAAAGCAAAAGTGTCACAGTCTAATTAGAAGACCGTGACACAAAAGTTTCTCGATGGACAGCTATTCTCAAGATTTAGATAGGACGCTGCTGCAAATGCTTTGCTTGCTCCAACTGAATACACAAGGAATCAACCTCAGCTTGAATATACAAATATTCAGCTTGGTGATCTGCCTTATAGAGCCGCTTTAGACGTGCGATAAACTCACGCTGCTCATCATTCAAATGCTCATCACTAGTCGGTGCAACAGGAGCTACAACTTGAGTGACAGGAGCCTCAGAGGTTTGACTCATCATGGCTTAAATAGTTTTTGTGCTGATTAGCAAGAACTCACAGGCGCCATTCTACACCTATTTCAAATAGGTAACCTACAAAAGGAGGCGCCGACTATCAATGCAGAACAAAACCATCAGTCCTAATCTTTCGTTCCGCTCTGATAAAGCTCTATCAGGTTTCGTTTCTAGTTACTTAGCAGATTGCCTGCTTTAAACTGGAAACTCCTCCAGTCACAAGCTCACACCCACAGGAAGATTCTTCAGAATACGTTGCGACACAGGTACTGTTGAAACTAGCAAACCAGAAGGTACACCAACTCAAGCCACTAGATACAACCCACAGCAGAAATCCTAAGGATGGAAGCCAGACAAAATAAATTTGCGCAGTGCAGATGAATCCTTCGAGAATTCGTAAAACTGCTCGATGACATGTCAGCATAGATGAACGAATAGCCCTGACTCATTAGCATCATCGTGTTGAGAACAGTTTTAACAGACTTTCGCATAATATTTGAACGCGATCCCGCAGCCAGGAATTGGTTGGAAGTCATCTTATGTTATCCAGGGCTCCATGCACTGCTCCTATACCGTGCTGGACATGCACTTTACCAGTTAAAACTCCCCGTAATACCTCGCCTCCTATCTCAGTTTGCGCGCCTCATAACAGGGATAGAAATCCACCCTGGAGCTCAGATTGGTAAAGGCGTATTCATTGATCACGGAATGGGAGTTGTGGTTGGAGAAACTGCTGTAATCGGCAACTATAGTCTGATTTATCAGGGTGTAACTTTAGGAGGAACTGGCAAAGAAAGCGGAAAGCGTCATCCCAGCCTAGGGAAAAACGTGGTTGTGGGTGCAGGGGCAAAAGTGTTAGGTAATATCGAAATCAGTGACAATGTCCGTATTGGCGCAGGCTCAGTAGTATTGAGAGATGTACCATCAGATTGCACTGTTGTTGGCATACCAGGCAGGATTGTTTATCGAGCGGGTAGCAAAGTTGAGCCTCTAGACCACGCACAATTGCCTGATTCAGAAGCGAAAGTAATTCGAATGCTATTGGATCGAATTGAAGCTCTTGAGGAGCAACTAACAACACTTCAACAAAGCCATAGTCCTATAGAGAATGAGAAATCTCCATCCTCAGAGTTTCCAAAAAGTTGTTTTTTAGAGAACAAAGAAATTGAGGAGTTTTTAGGAGGGGCAGGCATTTAGCAAAGACCAATGTTACTTCTCGATTCCAACAAGCAGTAGCATTGGTTTTAGTTTTGCGTTAGTTCTCAAGAACAATTCTATGCAGGTTCGTGCTTCTTAAGATCTACCCTTCAGAAAGAAGCATCCCCCGTGAAACGAGGCTCTCTACTTGAAGTTGGTGGCTATAGAGAACTGTCCAATCAAGAAGTACTCCTAAAAAATTAGGTTCGAGAAAACAATCAATGGATACAGTCTATTTCCCCCAACGCCAAAAGGCCAGCTGAACAATGTCTGTTCAGCTGGCCTTTTGATGAGTTATTAAAGAGTTACCCTGGCATCGAGCTAGTTTCACAAGCAGCTTCCCGCTCACTATATTCGCCGCAGATGCGTTTCACAACCGAGTTCGAGATGGGTCGGAGTGGGGCCACATCGCCATTGACACCAGGAATATGATTGAACCCTACTTCCTAGATTTCTGTCTTAGGAGTAAGTAGAGCCCAGAAGGCTGCATAGAGTCGCTAATCTTTCAGGTAAACCCGTTAGAAGTAACTGTAATGATGAATGGTGACACCAATCAAATTGGTACTTAATTGAGGACAAGCCCTCGGTCTATTAGTACGACTCGGCTCCATACATTGCTGCACTTCCACCTATCGCCTATTAACGGGTGTTCTTCCCGTGACCTTACTGGGTTAACCCCATGAGAACACTCATCTTGAG
>CALLPZ010000121.1 GCA_938015405.1 uncultured Pseudanabaenaceae cyanobacterium | reverse complement strand
CAACAGATGATTCAAAGCCGCATCAGTCACAGCCCTCAGCAAAGAATCCCCCGGCAATAGCGCATTCTGCCGATGCTGCTCCAGAACAGCCTGAAGCCCTGCAATATAGTCCCGCAGCCGCTGATCAACCTGGAAAGGGGGATCAAAATAAAGCGCTTCCACTGCAGCCGATGGATTCCCCGACAAATTGAGCCGAGCACTCCCCCGCAGCAACCCTTGATGCGCTTCTTGCAACAGATCAATCACCAACTGCAGCTCTTCTCGCAATTGCTCCGGCTCTGACAGCTCCGATCCATGGGTCAACATGAGACTCAGCATCGCTGCCCGCTGAGACAGCATCCTCTGCCGACCACTCACATTGATAGTGGCAGCATTGATCAGTTCACTCGCAGAAGTCGAATTCATAAGGCAGAGGGTGAAGAACAGCAGCTAGAGCAGCAGGTTGCCTGATCCCAAGAAAGACTGAGCCAGAAACAGACACTGAGAATTTACTCACAATTCCAAGTGCTATAAAGTTACCTTTTTTACCGCACGCTCAAACTCTATCGAACGACTGAAATCGAACGATCGCTTAACGACCCCATATCAACGCCTCTGCCGCAGGCCCAGCCAACCGCCTCATTCAAGGCGCATACACTCGCTCCAGCCCATGCCCCTCCCCAATCTCCACCACCAAATCCGCAGCACCCCTCTTAGCTACTAGCGGTTGCACAAACAACCCAGGATGTAACGCCTTCCAGTAGTAATCCACAAACGCCCCCACCTCAGCATCGGTCATCCCACCCCGGCCCTCAGTCCGCAGCCGCTGCTCCGCCTCAACCCGCCACCGCTGACTCAAGCGATAATCCGTCAGAGATAGCACCATCAAGCGATCGCACATCTCCCACAGCGGCAAATACTCCCCCAACCGCCCATTACAATCCCGCGCAAACGCTAGATCGCCTTCCGTCACAATCGGCTCCGGCAGATCAGCCCCAACCTCAAACCGATCCGCCTCCACCGGCTGGACCCCCAAAAACCAACCCTCAAAAATCACAATATCCACACCTTCGACTGTCTGGGAGCTGACGCGATCGCCCTGCCCCCCATGCAGCGCCTTATCAAACTGGGGCACCTCCGCAGCCCGCCCCTGCCGTAGTTGCTCCAACGCAGCGATCCCCAGGTTCACATCATGGGTTCCCGGCGGCCCCCGCCAGATCAAGCGGGGATCAGTCTGTAAAAGTTGCTGGCGATCCGCATAGGTCTTATACAAATCATCAATCGAAAAACTCAGCGTCCGGTAGCCCATCTGCTCCAGCAACAACGTCAATACCTCCCCCAACGTCGTCTTCCCCGCCCCCTGCATTCCCAGCAATCCTTGAATCAACGGACGCCCCAACCCTTCACGTTGTGCGGCCAACTGCTGAGCCAACGGCAGCCACAACTGCCACAACAACGGCAAAGGCTCTGCAATCCCCCGCTGCTCTGCCCAAGCCAGCAGATCGCCAGAGCAACGCTGCAACAGATCAAGCCGCTGCTGCAAATGGCTCGCCAAATCATCACGCTGAGCAGCCTCGGGGATCAATGCAGCCAAGCGAGCTTCATCTTGTGCTTCAAGCTCCACCAAACGACTCAAGACCAGGGGATCATTATCGCTATTGCTGCCATAAGCAATTCGATTCAGTCGTCGCCAATCATCCGTCGTAAAATTTAGCACTGGTGTCATCGCAACCCTATTTACCCAGCTCTATATTCAAAATCGTTATTTTGCCGAGTCAGCGCAAAATATTTGTCTCCAAGTTTCTGATCTAGCCCAGTTGGGTTAGAAACCTTAACCCATGGAGACGAAGAACAGCGTCATGCTGGAATCAGCTCCCAGGCCTTAAGCTCCCACCCATGAAAGTCTCTGGCCTTCGTTCCCAGGCCTAGGAGCCCAATTTAAAGGCTTCAAGAAAGAGGCAATAGATAAACCCGATCTTGGCATAGTTGAGCAACTCCAACCCCAGAGGGCGAGGCTTAGTCTTCGCCATCAGCCAATTGATCAACTCCATCAATCCCACTAAGATCGCCGCCACTTGGGTATCCCAAACGGCTGCCTGACCGGCGATCGCCGCCAAGGCACTCCCAATGAAAAAGCCCCACAACAGGCTAATGATTTGGGCTGACAACCGCCGCCAAGGGTTACTAAACCAGCTCCCGAGGCGCTCGGCAGAGCTTTCTAAAATGCGAGTTAAGCGGGTGTCTTGCATGGGGGTGGCCAACAAGCTAGAACGTCGTTAAAAAAGGAGGCTATAACGCATCAGAAACATCAGATCTCCAGGGCTCAAACCGCCTCGGAGCTTCGTCATAGTCAGGATGACATATGGTAGCGAAATCGCAGCCATTCCCAGCAACCCAGCCCAAGGCACCGTTAGAGCATAAACCACTCAACCAGCCTCCAGCCTCACGCTATCGCGCAGTTTTCCGAGATTCAGACTCCGCAAACGAATCTCCAGCAGCAGCTTCTCAGCATCTCCACCACAGCGCTAGATCACCATGACCCTGCATCTACTCCCGAAGCGAGTCCCCAGCAGCGACAGCAGTCAGCCGCAGCATAATCCCTGGTCCCCCAGCTTGCCGCGATGGGGATCAACCCCAAAAACGATCGCCCTGATCCCCCTCTTCCTACTCCCCCTGCTCACGAGCTGCAATTTGCCCTCCCAGCTCAAAAGCCTAGGCGATCGCAATCTGCCCTCCCGTGCCCAAGCCCAAGAGGCCGAGCAAAGCGCAGAAGTTGCCCCACCCAGCGATCCCCAAACCAAGGCCCGCAGCGCAGCCATCGCCATCAATCCCACGGAACCGGCTGCACCGACCCCAGTCGAAAAAGGCGAGACCCAGCCCAGCCCAACCGCTGCTCCCGTCACGCCACCTCGGATGAGCCTAGCGGCCAGCACGGCTAAGACCCCCGACTCCAACGTCATCTCGCCCCCCACAGAGACTGATCCCCAAGCAGAGTTAACCCAGGGAGCCCTCAGGGTCGGCAATCAAACCGAACATCCCCTGCGGATCGCCTTCTTGTCCCAAGGCCATGTCAGCCCAGAACAGGCCAACGAAGCAGCGGCCAAGAACAGTGACGCGACTGCCCCAGCGACAAGTGAGCCTGACAGCGATCCCAGCCAGCCTGATCCCGCCTCCTTAGCAGAAGCCAACGCTGCCCTGCGAGACCCTTTCCACTGGGATTTTGCCCCAGGAGAAGGGGGCCGCGATGGCCTACTGCTCGCCCTACCCCAGGGGGATTTGAACCTCAAAACCGGCGATGTCGTCGTCGCCTTTGCCCAAGATGGCTCCCAGCGCTACTGGGGTCCTTATGTTGTGGGGCAAACCCCATTGCCCTATTGGAATGGCGATCGCGATGAATGGCAGCTCCTGGTTCAGCCCTAGGC
>CALLPZ010000120.1 GCA_938015405.1 uncultured Pseudanabaenaceae cyanobacterium | reverse complement strand
AGCATGACGCTGGAACGAGAGGCCCATGCCATGAAGGACCTGGGCTGTTATGAGGCGATGAATCTGGACGGTGGCACCTCTGGCGCTTTGGCCCACCGGGGCAAGGTTTTGCTGGATGCCAGTCGCCCCTTAACTAATGTCTTGGTGGTGTACGACAGCAAGAACCCCGCTCCTCAGACCGTCAAGGATTCCTGGTTACGATTCCAGGCTGGCGAGCGACCGAATCCCAATGCGTGATGTCCAATGCGTATGCGTGATAGGGGGATATCTCTAGGAGGCCACAGCGTAAGCCCGCACTGGGAAAGTGCCGAACTGTTTGATTTTGACGGGGACGGCATGGAAGTTAAAGTCGCGATCGCCAAGCTGGCCCAGGTTGCACATATGCTCAACGATGGGGATATCCGCGCCGAGGAGAATGCTGTGAACGGGGCGTTTGCCGTCGGCAGTGCTGTCAATGTTGTAGGAGTCGATGCCGACTAGAGTTGCGCCTGCATCTTTTAGATGCTGAGCAGCGGCAGCGGTGAGGTAGGGGAAGTTTTCGAAGTATTGGTCTGTGCGCCAGTGCTGATCCCAGCCTGTGTGGATCAAGACGGCTTTGCCTTGGAGGTCGAAATCATTGAAGCCATCGGCATCAATGACAGATTTGCCTAGGGCATTGATGCAAATTCCAGGCAGCTGAGCAATGGACTCCAAGGGCAGCTCGGAAAGGTCTTTGCCATCGGCGTAGCGGTGGAATGGACTGTCGAGATAGGTACCGGTGTTGGCGACGAGTTCAATTTTGCCAATGTGGAAGCTGGTGTCCGGGCCGTAGAGCTGTTTGGAGGCTTCACGGCTGAGGTAGTCGCAGATGATGGGTGCGGGGATGCCTTTGTAGGTGATCATACCTGCTTCGACGGTATGGCTCAGGTCGATGAGTTGAGGCATGCATGCTTGACGTAGAGGACTGAATTTCTATCCTAAATGCTCCTGTTGGCCGAGGCGTCATGGCTTCAAGACAGTCCGTGCTGTGAAAAACAGTGGGTGTTTGTAGTCACAAAGTACAATGAGCGTAGGAATTAACAGCGTCACCGTTTGCCATGGAGTCCCGACCTATCATCCTTGAGCTGCCGCCGGAGATTCACCAGCAGCTCAATAAGCTCTCCAAGGTCACCCGTCAATCCCTAGAACAGATTGTCGCCGACATTGTGATGCGTAATATGCCCCCAATGCCCGAGGCTGATACTCCCGAAGCGGAGGCTGCGATGCTGCAAATGCAGCAGCTCGGACATGAGAAGCTGGTTCAAATTTCTCAGTCGAAGGTGAGCCAAGCCCACTACCAGCGTTTTGGCGATCTCCTAGAGCTGCATCGCGATGGTGCATTAGAACCTGAAGAGAAGCAGGAGTTGGAGGCATTACGCCTCAAAGCGGACCAGCTCATGCAACAGAAGGCCTATGCCCAGAAAATTTTGGAGTGGCGGGGGAAGTCTCTCGCTCGCTAAGTCTTGGCTAGCTGGGCATTGTCTGGCTGGGCATTGGCCAGTTGAGCATTAGCCAGTTGAGCATCATCAAATTTCTAATAACCCACCCTCACAAGCTTTGTTGATTTCATGACCGACATCATCGTTGTTGGTAGCGGCATCGGTGGCCTGAGCTGTGCTGCATTGCTGGCTCGCTATGGCTACCAGGTCACGGTTTGCGAGAGCCATAGTCTGGCTGGGGGAGCAGCCCATGGCTTTGAGCGAGGTGGCTTTCGATTTGATTCCGGCCCATCGCTCTATTCCGGCTTGTCCTATAGTCCTTCGCCCAATCCATTGCGCCAGGTCTTGGATGCCATTGGTGAGGATGTGGATTGGGTGAACTACGACACCTGGGGCTGTTTATTGCCCGAGGGCGAGTTTGATACCCAGGTTGGAGCAGAACAGTTTGCCCTTGTCTTGGAGCGGCTACGGGGCCCAGAGGCTGTGGTGGAGTGGCGGAGGCTACAGGATTTTATGGAGCCCTATTCTAAGGCGGCGATCGCCCTCCCTGTTGCCAACCTTCGCCCTAACCTAGGCGCAGTCCAAACCGTGGGCCGTAGCTTACCTCAGTTGCTGAAGCATCTTCCTGCGATCCCCAAACTCACTGGACCCTTTGGAGACTTAATGGATCAGGTCGTCACCGATCCCTTTATTCGCAACTGGCTGCAACTGCTCAGCTTCTTACTTTCGGGTTTACCGGCGGAGGAGACCAGTGCAGCAGCGGTTTCCTTTATGTTTGCCGATTGGTACCGTCCTAACGTTCAGCTGGACTATCCCGTGGGAGGCAGTGCTGCCCTAGTGGATGCCTTTGTGCGGGGCATTGAAAAGCGAGGCGGAGAGGTTCGCCTCTCAGCTCATGTTGAGCAAGTGCTGGTGGAGAACGGACAAGCCGTGGGGGTTCGCCTGCGCAATGGTGAGGCGTTGCGGGCGAGTACTGCCGTTGTCGCCAATGCTTCAGTCTGGGACATGCTCAAGCTTTTGCCCGAGGGGGCGGTGCCTGATGCCTTTGTCCAGGAGCGCCAAGCCACGCCGGGGTGCGATAGCTTTATGCATTTGCATCTCGGCATTGATGCAGTTGGCCTGCCAGACAACTTGGCCTGTCACTATATCTGCGTGAATGACTGGGAGCTGGGCATTACTGCGCCACAAAATGTGGTCCTGATTTCCATACCGTCGCTGCTGGATCCGAGCCTGGCTCCGTCGGGCAAACATACGATTCATGTTTATACGCCGGGGAATGAGCCCTTTGAAATTTGGCGAGGACTGGATCGAAAGAGTGATGCCTACCAGCAGTTGAAGGTTGAGCGATCGCAGTGCATGTGGCAGGCGCTGGAACGGGTGATTCCTGATATTCGCGATCGCGCTGAAGTCACTTTGGTCGGTACGCCCCTAACCCATGGACGTTTTCTGCGGCGACATCAGGGCAGCTATGGCCCTGCCCTGGCAGCGGGCAAGGCGATGTTTCCCTTTCCGGCCACGCCGTTGAAGGGCTTTTACTGCTGTGGCGATTCCACGTTTCCAGGGATTGGACTGCCTGCGGTGGCAGCGAGTGGGATGGTAGCGGCCCATGGGATCGCCCCAGTCTCTAAACACCTAGAGATGCTTCAGCAACTGGGGCTGTGACTCCTGGGTGCTAAAAATGCCGCAGCACTGGCTCAATATTGACGATATAGCCGGGCTGCTCGCGGTCTACTTTAAAGGTCATAAAGGAATCCCGCAGGCTTTGCTCATAGAGATTGGTCTTCATTAGCACCCGTCCCACGGCAAACTTTACCGCTTTGGCTGGTAGGGAATCGCGATACCAACTGGGATTCATCCCCAGCTTGCGGCGCATCAACCCATTGGTCACCGTGACCGAGTTCTTGAAGGCACTGGCAAAGGTGCTGAACTCTGTGGTGATGGAGACGCAGTAGGTTTGATTCTCCACGCGGTGGGGAGCGTTGAGGGGCCAGGAGACCATTTGATCGGGCTCTAAATCGAAGATCTCTGCACCATTCTCAAAACTAGGAGAATAGGGCAAATCTTCATCTCGCTCCCGCAGTACCACGGCTTCATAGCCCGCATCGGGGAGATATTGTCTTGTGGCGGGATAGGCGTAGAAGCGCTTCTTGCCGCGAATGTGCCAGAGGATCGTTTCCTTGGCATCGCAGTGGTAAGGCACAACTGCCGTGGGAGAAGAAATGAGAATACCGCCTTTGGCATTGAAGCGGCGAATGCCCGTGCGGGATGAGATTTCGCCATACATCATATCCAGTACCCGTTGGTATTCTGGATAGAGGTTCATAGCTTCGCGCACGTTAATCCAGAGCCGTCCAGCCTTAGCTGCTTCAATCAAGACCTTGCCGGAGCAGCCGCGTGGATCACCATCCTGGAGGGCATTGGGATAGGGACCTTCGGGACTGCCCATGGTCATCACATCTAGCTTGTGGGCTGGATGGCGATCTAGGAGCTCAGCGAGGGCTGCATCGGTGAATAATCCCGTTTCGCTGAGGCGATGCTGGACTGCAATATTTCCTTTACGGAATTGCTGACGATGTTCGTCAGTCCAGTTGCGAAAGACTTCCATTGGTCTACCTGATACGGATGGATGTGAAGCTTGGTGTTGAGTTTGTCCCTTCTTACTTCTGCCTCTTGGGATGACCGGAATTGTGATCTAGCCTGTCTAGAACATCATTGAATTTCGTCTTTTTGAGTCGCAATGACTACTTCGTTTCTCCGTGAGCTTTATTTCCGTGAATAGAGCGTTTTGAGCTGATTTCTGGGGTTTCTTAAGATGTTGTTTGCTTGATGCTTCTTGAAGTTTTAAATTTTTAGGGAGATACAAAAACTCCCCTAAGTTTTCAAACTTAGGGGAGTCTGTGATCTTCGCTAGATTGGTCTTGTTAATTGCCCTATCGCTCTGGGTTTCTATACACCTTTGGCAATGCTGGGTGCAGTGGCTAGCTGTTGGGCTCCGGCTTGCATCGCTTCGATATCTGCTGGACTCCAATTGCGTGGTGCGGTGTGGTGTGCCGCAAAGAGTCCCCAAAGGCCTTGGCTGGTCAAGATCGGGACCACGAGATTGGCTTTGACCTGGATACTTTCAAGGAACTCGCGATGACAGTCGTGGATATCCTCTTTCTGGATGTCTGGGGATGCCTTAACTCGGCCTTCCAAATACATTTGGGCATAGTCCTGATTGAAGCACTCACTTGCGCCCGTCATGCCCAGAATTGATAGGGACTCATCTCTGAGTGCTTCGAAGGTAACTTGCCCTTCCCACTGTCGATAGAAGTGATAAAGCGCGATACGGTCTACATCCAAATCGCGACGCAATTGGGATGTGACTTGTTGAACGAGGGCATCTTGAGACAGCTTGGTCGTAAGGCGTTTGGCCATTCGCTGTAAGCCCACATCCCCCGAGCTAGAAGAAGCCTCTGAAAGATCGGTCTGGAATGCAGATGGGAATTGGGGTAAGTGAGCTTCCATAAGCCTCCACGACGGCGATCACTAGAAGCCATTGTAAGGGCTGAAAAAGTAACATTCCTGGCTTAAAGTTGAAGATATTCTGCGAAAATCTACAATTTTGTGTCGAATAAGACTTGCTTACCTCGACATACTTAAAAAATGTCTGCTGGATCTGCCTTGGAGAGTTTTCGCATGGCGATGATGCCAGAGAACATGCACATGGCAACAGTGAGCAGGAAGACTTGGGAGGCCACGCCAAACTGCATAGATACGGGGATTTTAGTCAGCCAGGTGAGTAGTTTGTAGACGCCCACCGAGGCGCCACAACCAGGCACAAAGCCCAGGAGAGCTAACAAAATGGCTTCAAACAGCACCACTTCAATTAACCGACCATTGGAATAGCCCATGGCTTTGAGGGTGGCGTATTCCGGTAAGTGGTCGGTGACATCGGTGTAGAGCACTTGGTAGACCACGATGACACCAACGATAAAGCCCATGACGGCACCGAAGGCTAAGACTTTACCGCTGGGGTCTCGCGATCGCCCATCCTTTTCCGCCTGCATCAGCTCGGCCTTGGTTAAGACCTTGAGTGAGTCCGGTAGGGTGGCAACTAGCTGCTGTTGTACCGCCAAGATGTCAGCACCGGGCTCCAGGCTCAAGATTCCGACCCCCACCTGGTCTAGGGAACGGCCACTCCGGCGGGAATAGTTGTAGTCGCTCATAATGGCGTTGCCCTTATCAAATAAGGTACTGCCGAGGTTGAAGAGACCGACCACGTAGACGCGGCGATTGGCGAGGAGGGACTGGACCTGGCGATCGCGTCCATAAAGTTCCACCACAGGTCCTAAACCCGGCTGGGCCATCCGGTCGAATAGAATGCTATCCGGGGCACTGAGCTTGTCGAGCTGTTGATTAACTTCAGTGTTGTTGAGGACGGGACGTTCTAGGTTAAAGGCCAGTACCCTGACGCGATTGGGAAATAAGTCGCCAGACTTCTTTTGCTTGCGTTCGGCTGCACCGGGCAGGGCATCCTCTTCTGCCATTAAGTCTTCGGGGTCAACCCAGTCCTGGTCACCCATATAGAGCGGGCTGGCCTGGGCGACGCCCGCTACGGCATCGGCTTGGTAGAGGTAGATATTGGGAAAGCTCCGCCGCCCCAGCAAGCGAGAATAGGCTGAGACGAGGTACAGATCGCCGCTGAGTTGTTCATGCACGAGGGTGACGCCGTCAAACAAAACGGAGAGCAACCCCAGTTGTGTGAACATCAAGATGTTGGCGAAGCCCACTCCTAGGAGGGCCACGGCGAGCCTCACTTTTTGGTGGGAGAGCTGAGACCAAGCTAGAGAGAGGCCGCGTAGGAGTGTGGCAGGAGAGGGGAGGGCGACCATGGTTTCGAAAACCAGATTTTTACAGGCGAGCCCAGCGCTTGCCGTTACGCTCGCCTACAGCCCAAAGTAGCGCAGAATGCCGGATGCGATCGCTTCTCCGTAGCGTTGTTGAAAGGCAGCACTTTCCAGGTTCGGCCGGTCCTGCTGGGACGTGAGAAATCCACATTCCACCAGAATGGCTGGGGCTTGGGTGTGCTTGATGACGTAGAAGCCTGCGTCCTTGACTGAGCGTGGCCCTATCTCTCGGATGTTGTTCTCAATGGCCTGGAAGACATCAGAGGCTGCTTGGCTCCCTGCCCCACTGTTGTAGTAGTGGAACACTTCGAAACCATTGGCTGGGCTACCCGGTGCCATGGCATTGCAATGGACGGAGATAAAGAGGTCTGCGCTTTGGCGATCGCTAAAGTCAACCCGTTCCTCTAAGCCGAGCTCGCGGTCTAGGGCTACGTCTGTTTCCCGGGTCACTTCCACATAAAAGTCATCCCGAGCCGCCAGCTGATCTGCTGCCGCTAGCGCAATGACGAGGGAAATATCCTTCTCAATCGCGGTTCCTGAAACTGCTCCGGGATCAACGCCGCCGTGGCCCGGATCGAATACGACTCGATTCATTTGTTCATCACCCCAAGGTCACAGTGCAGACTATGGCCAAGCTTCGCCAGTCTTTAATTGCAGTCATTTTGATGGCCACTCGCTTTGCCTGCCATGGGGTATCAACCTTCGTGACGGTGAGTCTTTTCAGGAGGATGCGGTGTCGAAGTCATAGGGATGTGGATTGGAGGTGCTGGTTTGGAGGCGTGGTTTGGAGGCGTGGCTTGACTCTTGCTGAGCTGAAGTCTTGAACCTTTCAATCCCGCTGTTGGCCCGTACAAGTTGAGCCCTCAGCTGATTTCACAGCTTGCGCCTGTGAATAGGAGCACAAGCATAGGAAAGGAGTAATGCCATTCTGTCGAGATGATTTTAACGATTGTTCAATAAAGATAGATTTGCTTAACTCTGCTCTTGGAGCTGTCTTTTGCTCCTGGTTTCTTACTTTTCTAGATCTAGAATTTCAATCTCAATAGACTGATCGAATCCTAGGACTCTTTACTAGTATGGGTTTCCTGTAAGTGTTGGGATTTGTTTC
>CALLPZ010000119.1 GCA_938015405.1 uncultured Pseudanabaenaceae cyanobacterium | reverse complement strand
GCTTAGCCAGATGTAGGCCCTCACTTGGGATAGCTCTATGGCTGGATGTTTAGAGCATTTGCATGGGCTAGAGCACTGAGTTTTTCCGATTGCTGTGATAGAAATTAAATTGGAGGTAGTAAATACTGCTTCCAATTTTTGTTTTTTCTGTAATGGGTTTAGTCTCTAGATAAAGTGATTTCATCCATAAATAATTACGTATATTTTTAGAATAAAAACTGTGACTTTACCCACTTGTATGACGTGATTTTCCGTGAGATATAAGCTAACTGCTACAGTCTTTTACCCCTCTCAACTTTAGGTTGGTTATGTAAGTTATGAAATCAGAATTGATATGAATGGCTGAGAGTGGGCCTCAGTAATATCTGCAGATTCGATTTCCCACATGGTAGAGCTTGAGTCTCCCTCTCTATAAGGCTTGTAGAGGCTTTCCTGAAGGATATATTTATGGCTTTATTACACAGCGAATAGAGCTTTTTACAGTCTTGTTTTAACTGAATATGCACCATCGTAAGTCTGCTGTGGAGGTCTGATGTTAACTAAGTCATAGTGTATTCACAGTCTTGAACTACCTCTAGACATGAGTCGCTTCTACCTCACTTATCTAAAAATACCTCCTCTAGTGAGTTGAGCCCCGATTCATGAAGATCAATTTCTCCTACGACCCAGGGACGTCTGTCAGACATATGACCGCCTTTGAAATGGCGGGACAGATTTGGAGTACTTACATCACAGATGATGTCACCCTGAATTTCCAGGTGGGTGTCACGAAGTCGAGTAGTCTTCCGAAGAAAGTTATTGGTGGCGCTTTGCCTGCCCAGATGGCAAACGTTAACTATCAGAACTATCGGAATAAAGCCGTTGCAGATGCTAAGTCCTGGGTAGATCAGCAGACCATCAATAATCTGGACCCAAGCAAAAACCGTGCCTTCTTTCGGCACAGCACTACGAACGGTATAAGAACGAAACAGACCAGTGTCAATACGCTGGATATGACGCGTGCCAATGCTAAAGCCTTAGGACTAGTCAATCGTCATTCTGCGAAGCTCGATGGCTATATCCTGATGAGTGACCTCTCTGGTAAGGGAGTTTCATGGGATATCGGTATAAATCGTGTGCAGTCGGATGAACTAGATTTGGTCAGTACTGCATTGCATGAAATTGGTCATGCTCTGGGATTTATAAGTGGCGTAGACAACAATGAAAAGTTAGCGGGCTCTAATGTCTCTGATCAAGACTTTATTACAGCAACTAAGCGAGCGACACCCTTAGATAAATTTCGTTTTTCGCGGAGTAGTAATGGGGTTTCAGATTTGAGCTATGGCTCGAACCTGGAGGAGAAATACTTCTCTATTGATGGTGGCTCCACTCAAAATGCGACCTTTGCGAGTGGCAGTAATAAGTCTAGAAGGGGCGATGGTTTCCAGGCCAGCCACTGGAAAAATAGAACCGACACGATTGGGGTGATGGATCCGACCCTGGCTCGAGGTGAGCGCCCTCGAATCTCTATGAGAGACCTTAGAGCCTTAGATGTGATTGGGTGGGATATTAATGGAGGCCCGGCTCAGGCTGAAACTATACAACTGGACTACCGAGCTTTATATAATCAGGCCCGGAGTTCCCTCGCTCAGCGCATCGGAAAAAACACCACTTGGCTGAACCAGAATTCTTCAGAGGCTGCCGATCTGCTGGCTCAAGTCAGAGTGGTTGATGTGGTCACCATGGCGAGGGATAGCCAAAACTATGACTTGAGTTGGCTCAATCCCGCGGGTGGTGTAAGTGCTTGGTTAAACTGGGCGAACCAGCAAGGCGGCCAGAGCTTCTGGCTGAATTGGTGGCATGAACTGGGGGGCAGCGGTTTCTGGCAAAACATCGATGAGGTTTTTGAACAACAGAGCTTCTTCTCTACCTTGGATGATATTGAAGGCTTGGGTGGAACGTCTGAATCTGAAATAGATTCCCTAACTGGACAAATCTCTCCACAGACTGCTGCTGTGTCAGGGGAAGGCTCCGCTTTTGCGCCTGTTGCTCAGGCTGTTGCTGTACAGGAGCAGGTTGATGCCTTTGTGGCGGTTCAAGACCTGATTACTGGCTATGCCGGTGCTGCCAATGCGGGTGTTGCCAATAACCTACAGAGCTCTGATAACCGTGTTGCGTCACTGTCCTTGGGCAGTAGCACGGTCGGAAATCTGCTGGGTGGTGGTGACTTAACAGGGTTAGGCCAGGATCAACTCCAAGGCTCAGCCAGCTTGGGCGATGTTTTTGCAGTGAGCGATCGCTTGGGATAGGCCCTTCTCACCAGTGATCGCGCGCTCTCGTTAGTCGTTATTTAGAGACAGAGTCATGATGTTCAAAGTTAGTTGTTATCGCAATTGGTTTCTCCTTGCCTTGATGTTGTTGCCTGTGGCTGGGATGCAGTTCGCGGCGGTTCGTCCTGTCGCTGCTCAAACTCAAGCTGCATCTTCATCTGCCAACTTTGGTGGATTCTTTGCGCCTAAGGGCAAAGGAGCGCCTCAGCAGAGCCAAGGTGGAGCATCCCGTGGGGCTTGCTTTGGAGATGCCTCGAGTCTGGAGCATGGGATGAATTTAATCACGCTCATTACTCCTGATACTAATCGGGGATTGAGTGTGGCTGCTCGACCCGTATTGTTCGCCCATGTGTCACCCAGTCTAGCCAGGCAGGTTTACTTTAGTCTCAAGAATGATGATGAAAGCTACTTCTATGAGCAGACGGTGACACTAACGTCGTCAGGAATGTTGAGATTTCAACTGCCTGATGATGCGCCGGAATTACAAGTTGGCGAAGAATACCGCTGGTCTGTGGCCCTGATTTGTGGCAATCGCCTGGCTCCCGATAGCCCTTGGGCATCGGCTGTGATCGAGCGTAGTGATGTGCTGACTTTGGATACGCAGTCGATGACGCCCATGGAGCAAGCGTCTGCCTATGGTCGTGCAGGCTTGTGGTACGACACCGTTGATCGCCTATACAGTATGGTCCAATCCCAGCCTGCCTCTAATGCCCAGTCTGCTTTGAGCCAGTTGCTGGCTGCTGAGGGGCTTGATTCGGTTAGTTCTGTGCTGAAGTCTTCTGTTGGGACTGAACGGGTTGGTGCTTCTGCGGCAGTTTCTGGAGATGGCCAATCATGAAAAATGAGAAACAATGGGCCGCGATGACATCCGCTTTGTCTGTGGTTGTGGTGTTAGCGGGGATGGCTTGTTCTAGCCCTGCTTGGGCCTCGACGGTTGCGCCTGGTGAGCGATCGCAGCCTTCTACAAACCGCAACCTGGAACGTCTGATTAAAAGTACCTTCGAGACCCCAGATTCTTCGGTCAATCGTGGTGCTCCGGCGCGTAGGCTCGGTGGCGGGAGTCGTTATGCGGATTCTTTGCCCGGTACGGCAGATATTCCCTGAAAGCGAAGTGGGTGAATTCTGACTGGGCTTTGAGTAGAGCTCGATTGATGGCGTAGGTGGTGCTACTGGAGCCAGTTGGCGATCGCCTCGTCATCTCTCAAGCAAACTTATCTCCTGTCCTCAAGACTTCAGCTTCATTACACAACAACTATTCACTGCGACTTCAAACTCTCAGCATTGCTTTTTCTGAGCTTGTCACAAGCCTGCCTTTCGAAAAGGTGATCTCTCTGTGGAAGCTCTCTTCAGAGTTAACCATTATTGATAGACAGGTTTGCTTCGCTTCTCTCTTGCAGGTGTGCTTCTACCCCCTTGCCATTGTCGGTAAGTCAACCTCCTCTAGTGCGCCAAGCTCCAACTCATGCAAATTAATTTTACCTACGACCCAGGGACGAGCCTTGAGCAAATTCTCGTCTTCGAAACCGCCGCTAAGGTTTGGGAGTCTTATCTTCAGGATGATGTAACCGTCAATCTCCAGGTGGGGGTGACCCAGTCCAGTAATTTGCCCGATGGGGTGATTGGCGGGGCTTTGCCTGGCATGCAGGCGAATACTGAGTATCAAGCTTTTCGTAATGGCCATGCGCAGGATGTGACGTCTGCAGATGATGCGATCGCTGCCAACAACCTCGACTTCGGTAATTCATTTTGGCTGCGCCATGAGCATCAGTTAGGCGGTACTAATGCTCGTATTAGTGGCATGGATTATGTCGACACAGTTAACCTGACAACTGCCAATGCCAAGGCTCTAGATCTCGCTCCCAGTGAAGGTGAGAGCTTGGATGGTTACATCCTGATGAGCGACCTTGAAGGTTACGCTGTGGAGTGGGACTATGACGTCACGCGTACTGGTCCTACAGATTCAGGAAAACTAGACTTTCTCAGTACAGCACTCCATGAAATTGGGCATGCCCTGGGTTTTGTCAGTGGCGTTGATCAACCCGGTTGGGTCGCTGCAGTCGTAGAGGAGAGTAGTGAGTTATTTCAAGCTGCTAGAGACAGCGATATTCGAAGTAACTATGTCAATGCTCTGGATCTCTTCCGTTATTCTGACCGCAGCGGCGGTGACATCGATATTGGCTACGGCTCGGAGCTGGGTGAGAAATACTTCTCCATTGATGGTGGCAATACAGCGCTGGCCAACTTTTCTAGCGGTAGCGACACCGAGGCTGGTGGTGATGGCTATCAAGCCAGTCACTGGGAGCAGCAATCCAATGCTTTAGGCATCATGGACCCAACTCTGGGCCTCGGTGAACGGAGTGAGATTTCTGCTTTAGATCTGCAGGCTCTTGATGTGATTGGTTGGGATAGAACGAACCAGGATGCTAATACAACCCTGAATTTGTCTCAATTTCGTACGGAGGCGCTTCAAGGCATTGCTGAGCGTCTTGGAAAATCGGTTTCTTGGGTGGGGAGTCAGCCTGAGCAAGCTGCCCAGCAATTAACGAAAGTCCGCGTTGTCGATATTGCCCGCATGGCGGAACAAAGCGAAGTCTACGACTTGAGCTGGCTCAATCCTAGCGGTGGCGATAGCTTCTGGCTGAACTGGGGCAACCCCAATGCTGGGCAAGGATATTGGCTGAACTGGTGGAACCAGGGCGGTGGTCAGGGCTGGTGGCAAACGATGGAGGAGTTGTTCCAGCAACGAGGTCTCTTCTCGCGTTTTGAAGAGTTGCCCGTGGCAGAACTCCCCCAGGATGCTTTGGATGCCATTACAGGACTGCCTCCGCAGGAGGCTGTTGTTGCAACGCCTGAGCCGAATACTGCTGCTCGACTGCCCAGTGCGCCTGCAGAGTTATTCAGCATTCACCGTTTGGATGCTGTGGGTGATTTGGGGGATGGGACTGTTGGCCTAGGCAATGAGCCTATTGTGGCTGGGATTGATCAAGGAAGTGCTGGTTTAGGTCAGGCAGATGATCTTCTGCCTAATTTCTTGGGCCAAGGCTTGTCTGGTTTAGGACAGGATCAGCTCCAAGGACTGGGTGGCTTGATGCTAGTGGGTTTGGGAGATGCGGTTTAAGCAGTCTCAATAGATTGCTGGCATCAATCCTGGACTGCTTGCCCTAAATCCCCTTCCCTCTCTTGTGGGTCCAGGGTGCGGAGGATAGGGTGGATTTGCAGTCGTGCAAGCGGTCGAATTGAACTAAGTGAATGAAACTGGAATGTTCCGGGTGTGCAAACTGCGATGCATGCCCGGAACATTGCTTTTGAAGCTCGGAAGTAGCTTGAAGCTCTCAACCAGGCAGTCCCTTGGCCGCGACAAGTCCATCTACGAATACAGCTCCGATGCTTCGCTGCCGCCTGCATTGAGAAAGTGTTGTGAGTGAAACTGTAGCTTGAGCAGTCGTTGCTCCCTCGTAGGTCCCCCCATTCTTTGGCGGCTGAATGATAGACCCGTAGTGGCTTTGCCTATTGGGTTGGCAGCCACTGGTTTTATCTTTCGCTGATTAGATGGCTATGGCTGATAGAGAAACTACGGAGTCTCAGAAGAGTCGCCGAAACTGTTCTGAGTCTCTTGATGTACAGCTCCACAATGATTTCAATCTTTTCACGGCTTTTAATTCAGACTGAAATTAAACTCTAGGGATTACTTTTTTGCCTCTTTAAAGAGAGAGGAATTGGAACGAGTAAAGATGCGGTCGAGGCTGACTG
>CALLPZ010000118.1 GCA_938015405.1 uncultured Pseudanabaenaceae cyanobacterium | reverse complement strand
ACCTGCTGCAGTTGCTGCTGAAACTGCCTCGACATCTCAGCCACTATCTCATTCGGCACCTGCTTCAACAACGGATGATCATCCGCAATATGGAGATTCTCCGACAGATAATGCATCGTCTGTCCCAAATACTCCAAAGCCATTTCATAAATGTCACCCCCCGGCGACTGCTGTGCCAACAGATTGAGATAACTCGTCATGGCAGTCTCCAAATGAGCAAACACCACACTGGAGCTATCGTATCCCTCCGCCAAACAACCCAACCGCTGATGAGCTAAAGCCAAATTGAGTCGGCTTGCTGCCGGGTCAAAACCAAAAGACATCGCCCCCACTGCAGAGAGTTCGCCCACCAACTTAAGCGTCGCATCATAGGCAACAATACTCTGCTCCAAAGACTCACGCTGGGTCTGAGGATCAGCGTAGTTATGACAAGCTAACTGCAAACTAGCGGCCCCAAAATTATTTTGAGTTGCTGCATGGGCCAAGGGAACTTCATTGCGCTTGCGATACATCAACGCCACTTGGTAAGTCCCCGTAGCTAAGCGCAGCAAGTCAATGGATTTTTCACTCTGGGCCAAATTCAGATAAGCCGTGCCCAGGTTGTTTTGAATCATGCCAAAACGAACTGGATCAGCATCGGGATCATGATGGGCCAGGGCAGCGTTATAAGCTGAAATTGCCCGCTGCAGATGGCTTGAAGCCTCGACCTCAGGGCAGTGGAGCGAGAGATTCCACAGAGCCGTGCCCAGGTTATTTTGGATCGCACCATGGCGCTCATTGCGATCCGGCTCATCCGCATCAGTGGTCGCCGATGCATCAGCAGGACAGACCGCTAAGGCTGCTTGATAAGCCGCGATCGCCCCCTGCCAATTTTGGACTGGCTGTTGATTGGCAGCCAACATGCCATAGGCCTCACCCAATTGATTTTGAAGCTCAAGATAAATGCCATTATCAATAGCCTCTTGCTCCAATCCTCGCTGATAGGTCAACACCGATCGCTCCAGGCAAGCCATGCGATAGCTGGGGTGCTGGCGACTCAAATCCAGATACATCCGCCCCAAGTCATGGCACACTCCCGGCCATTGTTCATGGCTATGAACCAAGCCCCTCAGCACCTGCTCATAGGAAACAATGGCAATGGTGAGATGGCGCAGATCACGGTGGCCTTGGCGCACCTGCTCACGGTAAAAATCGGCCATCTCCAATAGCTGCAGCGAAAAAGCGACCTGGTTATCTTCGGTGCGCTTGAGCTGCTTTAGGGATTGCATGATCTCCCAGGGCCGGTAACCACTGCTTTGCTCCCCATGGCGATGGGCCAGCTGCTGCACCAAACTGCCAATGGAAATCGCCAGGGGATTATCCAATACCCGAGCAATCAGCTTTCGAGTGTTCTGGCTAGACCGATGGCGCGCAGATTCTAGCTCCGATTCAGTCGACTCCTCGGACGCTGCTTCCAAGCTATCAGCCGGAGATAAGGATGCACTGCGAGATTCCTCATCGCGAGGCTCTTCATCGCGAGATTCTTGGAGGACTGGGCTTGGGACCTCTGTCTCTTCAACAGGATGAGTCGCTGCGGCCAAAGGCACGTTAGAGGACTGAGCCCCCGCCTGGGTGATTTGCTCTAGATTGAGCGTTTCCAATTCCTCTGGTGCAGAGGCCTTGTTGGAAGCGGAGACGCCAGGAAGCACGGCAGAATCCACAACAGCCCCCTCTGGAGGCTGAGAATCATCTACCGCAGCAGATGATTCGGGTAACGTTTCCCCATCAGTAGCTTTAACCGAAGGGGATGAACTCTCTTCTCCTATCGTCACCGCCGCATCCTGGGACGCAGTGGGTGAATTAGAGCCCCCCTCCAACTGCTGCTCTTCAGCTTGGGCAGTTGTCGATGGCGACACAGCATCCTGATTAATATCAGCCAGGATGGCGGCTTGTAAGGGCTGCTCTGATTGGGACTGTTCTGATTGGGACTGTTCCGTTGGGGATTCTTCCGCTTGAACTTTCTTCGCTGCTGATTGCCCATACATCACCATTTGCTCTAGGGCCACGGCGACATCTGGGGGAGCATCAGTTAAGGCATTCCCGATGGGAGGGCGATCGCCAGTCCCATCCGCCTCAGCATGATGAGACGCTTCCAACGCTTGCAGCGGCAGCGTTTCAATCTCACTCTCTTTCAGCTCAGCAGTCGTATCCTGTGAGGCATGCTTTGTAAGGGGCTCATACTTTTTTGCGTCTTCGCCCTGTTGCCGCACATCCCCAGCCAATTCGGGCTGAAGCGGAGCAATGGGTTCAGCTAAATCTGCCAGCTTCGAGAGGTCATCCAGATGGGCTAGATCTCGCAACACATCCACTGCACTGCCATAGCGACGACGTGTGGCCCGCTCCAACATGGCATTGAGCAGGGCCCGCAAACCTTCACTAATCTCACTGTCTAGGCTGTCTTCCCAGCACCAGCAGTCCTCCGCCACATCGAACAACTGCTCTAGGGGCTGGCCTGTCAGCAGCTGAATTGCACTGACCCCTAAGCTATAAAGGTCGCTTGCCGGAACTGGTTGGCCCAATTTACGTTCAGGTGCCCAATATTGCAGCACCTGTAAATCCTGGGGCTGACCCTGACTCGACACCAAGCTCTCCGTCATGGGAGCAATTTCCCGATAGCTGACAGCGAGAAGGCGTTGGTCACGACTGCGCTGGACCAGCGTTCCAGGACGAATATCGCCATGGATAAAGCCCTGGTCATGAATTTGTATCAGGTCTGCCAGGATTTCATGTAGATATTGGCGCAGGGTCAATTCATCAATCGCGCCCTCCTGCTCCAAGCGATGGGCCAGACTGGCCCCGCCAATCCAAGCATGGGCCAGCAACTTCCCTGGCTTGGTTGAACTGCCCTTCGGTTGGGGACAGTCGAGCAAGGCCATTAGCCGGGGCAAATGTCCCTGATTGCCCAAGTATTCCAACCGCGCTAATTGGTCAGAGGTCCAGCCCTGGGTCTCCAACAGCTGCCCCCGATGGAGCACCATGCAGCGAGAGCGGGAGGGCAAATGCTCATCCACTGCCAGGAATGACTGATAAAAATCTTCTAAAGGCTCTGTCAGCAAAAAGCGATCGCCAATTTTCAATGGCGTCCCACAATGGGAACAGAAGCTCGCTCGTTGGCTATTACGAGGCTTGGCACAGTCAGCGTTAGGGCAGTAGATCATAATTCGGCAAAAAAGACCCGAGAGCGCAGTTGCACCTGACAGAGGGGTTCTTAACTCTAGTTATTCCCCGAATCAGAAGCTGAGCTATGGGTGAGTTGCCGGATTTTTGAGACTGCAGTCTAGTTTGTCATTCGCGTATATATCCCTGGTTTTCCCCTTAGACCAAATCGCCTTTAGGGTTCAACCATTCATTCAAACCTTCGCCCAGCAAGGACAGGCCCACCACCATCGCTGTCAGAGCCAAACCGGGGAACAGCGCCGTCCACCAAATCCCCGTCGGCAGAGCATCCAAAGCTTGTTGCAAATCATGGCCCCACTCCGGCGTCTCAGCCGGAAGCCCCAAGCCTAAGAAGCCCAGTCCACCCAACACCAACACTGCATCGGCAGCATTCAGGGTAAACAACACGGGCACGCTGGGAATCACATTGAGAAAGAGATACTTACTGAGGATGCGCGGCGTTGAAGCCCCCATGGCCTGGGCTGCTTCGACAAATAATTCAGACTTGACGCTCACCGTTTGGTTGCGCACTACCCGGTAATACTGGGGCACATAGGCAACACAGAGCGCCAAGGCCGCATTGAGCAAGCCTCGCCCCACCACAAAAGCCAAGGTGACGGACAGCAACAACCCCGGCAGGGTATAGAGCGTATCCATCAAAAAGAGCAGAATGCGATCCACCCATCCACCCAAATAGCCGCTCAGCAAGCCGAGGGGAACCCCAATAATGAGGCTCATTGCCGTGGCCAGCAGCACGACCTTTAGGGCGACTTGGGTGCCAAACAGCGTGCGGGCAAAAACGTCATACCCTTCGCGGCTGGTGCCAAACCAATGTTCTGCCGAAGGCGCAGCATGGATCGGGTTAATCAAGGATGCCGTCGGATCTTGGATCACCCCCCAGGACTGGAGCAAGGGCGCCAGAATCGCCAGCAAAATGAATCCCAGGGTAATGACTAGCCCAATGAGAGTCAGTCGCGCGGAAAGATTGGGTTGAAACAGGGGGGCAAATCGAGACTGCGATCGCCCAGCTTGCACCGGAGCCATAGGAATGTTGCGCTATCAGCACCCCACATTCTAGGGCGCAATGCTCCCATCGCTCGTTCTATCGGGCGATCGCCCGCCCTAAAGTCACTGCCAGGCAGGACAATTACCGATGAGCAGCATATTAATAGACCGATTGCTTCAATCCTGACTCTCCCCTCGAATTTTGGGTTGAGAGGGCTGGTGCACGGGCTGTTGTAACTCAGCGTTTCACTGTAGATACCACGGCTTCGCCTCAGCATCTGGAGTGCAAACCATCGATTAAGACATTCCGAAGCTACCGAGATGAGGCCACACCCGACGGTGGTGTGGCATGGGCCAGACTCGATGGTTTAGGCAATCAGCATAATTTCGCGAACGGGCTCCAGGTATGAACCCATCAAGAAATATTAATAAAATCTGTGTTTTTCAAAGCGCACTCTAAACCGTTCTTTATTATCTAGGCGGAACGTTAACGAAGTGTTTAAGGTAACTTCTGTCTCACGACATTACGGAAGGTTGCGTTTCCGTTAGCCAATCATGCCTAGGGCAATCGCCTGAAAGCACAATTGCACCAACGGTACGAAAAATCATTGGCGACTCGCTGTCTTCTCTCCCTCAGAAAGACGGCATTTTCTGCTGGCGATCGCACTTATCCCAGACTTTGATAGGCTAGCTCTACTAGAGTCTCGGAATTGACGCGTGGTGGATATCCAACTGGGTAAAGGCAAAACGGCTCGTAGAGCCTACGGATTTGATGAAATTGCGCTGGTGCCAGGTCAGGTGACCTTGGACCCAGCCTTAGCAGACACGCGTTGGACAATTGGCGGCGTCGAGCGGGAGATTCCCATCATCGCCAGTGCTATGGACGGCGTTGTTGACGTTGGCATGGCGGTCAAACTTTCTGAGCTGGGTGCCCTAGGGGTTCTCAACCTAGAAGGCATTCAGACTCGCTACGAAGATCCCAACCCTGTGTTGGATCGTATTGCTGCGGTCGGCAAGGACGAATTCGTCCCCCTCATGCAAGAAATCTATTCAACTCCGGTCCAACCCGAGTTGATCAAGAAGCGCATTCAGGAGATTAAACAGCAGGGCGGTGTCGCTGCTGTAAGCTTAACTCCCGTGGGTGCTGCCAAATATGGGAAAGCGGTAGCCGAAGCCGGGGCAGATCTTGTCTTTATTCAGGCCACTGTCGTTTCCACCGACCACCTTTCTCCTGAAGGTGTATCGCCCCTGGACTTGGCACAGTTCTGTGAAGAAATGCCCATGCCCGTGGCCTTGGGCAACTGCGTCACCTATGACGTTGCCATGAAGCTGATGAAAGCTGGCGCATCTGCCGTAATGGTGGGTATCGGCCCCGGTGCAGCTTGCACCTCTCGCGGTGTACTTGGCGTCGGTGTTCCCCAAGCAACTGCAGTGGCAGATTGTGCCGCTGCTCGCGATGATTATCAGCGTGAGACTGGCCGCTACGTCACTATCATTGCGGATGGTGGTTTGGTCACTGGTGGTGACATTTGCAAATGCATTGCCTGTGGTGCCGATGGCGTCATGATTGGCTCGCCCTTTGCCCGCTCTGCAGAAGCACCGGGTCGCGGTTTCCACTGGGGGATGGCAACGCCTAGCCCTGTTCTGCCCCGAGGCACTCGCATTCGTGTCGGCACAACTGGCAGCTTGGAGCAAATTCTGCGCGGTCCTGCCAAACTCGACGATGGTACCCACAACTTCTTGGGAGCCTTGCAGACCAGCATGGGGACCTTGGGCGCCAAAACCATTAAAGAGATGCAACAGGTTGATGTCGTCATTGCTCCCTCTCTGCTCACCGAAGGCAAGGTGTACCAGAAGGCACAGCAACTAGGAATGGGCAAATAGGCCTAAAATCGACGCAATTTGCCGAGTAACTTAACGCTTCGTTACTCGGCATTGCAAGACCTTCATCCCAGTTTGGGGATTGTGGAATTTATGCCCTGGTATACGTGACATCCTGCCACGAACCCCATACGATGGATCTACAATAAGTTGAGCGGAGATGAAAATCTCTGTTCACTCCTCACACCACACTGCGCCTGGGCTTTAAGTCCAGGCGTTTCTTCGTTTAGGGAGCTTAGCGATTGGTAAATATACTTAGTTGCTAGGCACAGCCAAAGAATCTAACGCCCTAGAAGGCTCTGATGTATTTTGAGACTGATTAGGCCGCTAGGATAACCTGAATTTGATAATTTTTTCCTAACATTGGTCCGCGACTATGAATTGAAGCTTACGGCTAATCGCTCCATCCTAATGCAAGCAGGCTAAGGAGCCTCCTAGAATCAGAATTACAACTCACACCTGTTGCATGCCTTTCTGTTGAGCTAGAACCCCCGTAAGACGACTCAATGAGGTCTCGTGAGGAGTCTAAAACTCAAGCTGAGGATAGCCTGCTAGACCCGTCGACTATATCCTCGCAATCTGGATTGTCAATATGGTCAACAACCTCACTCGCATTAACGGTTGCCTAGGCACATGCCCCCAGACAGTGCTCTCCTGCAGCGAGAGCGAGTAAATCTGTAAGGGAATTAAGGAGCGAAGGGGGGATTCTAATCACAGAGAGCGAGAGACGGCTGAGACCTAGCGCTTGGAAGGGGCCTAGGATGCCATCTAGAGCTAAGCGAAAGCTATTTGACCGTTCAAGCTGAGACGGCTCTCTCCGTTCTCACCCCCTAATCATTCACACATAAAAATTTACTTGCCTAATAATCCCTATTTAAGAGCTAGATTCTACCAAGCGTAGCCCCAGCCCAAGCTCTGTCAACATCAGCCTTATCAGCGACTTTGCTTACTTTAGAGAGACCTATTGGCAGCGAAAATAACCGACTAGCTCCTGTTACCAAACGGCAAGTAATTCGCTATTGTAGAAGTCTGAGACAGTTAAGGGCGAAAAGGTTTTTCAGCATGTCAGCAGCTGCACCAGTGACAGACGCGAATTTCAAGCAGGAAGTGCTTGAAAGTGAGCTTCCGGTTCTCGTTGATTTTTGGGCTCCTTGGTGTGGCCCCTGCCGCATGGTTGCGCCTGTGGTCGACGAGATTGCTCAACAGTACGACGGTCAAGTCAAGGTTGTTAAGGTCAACACCGATGAGAGCCCAAGTGTTGCGAGCCAATATGGTATTCGCAGCATCCCGACCCTAATGGTCTTCAAGGGAGGCCAGCGCGTAGATATGGTGGTTGGGGCTGTGCCTAAGGCAAC
>CALLPZ010000117.1 GCA_938015405.1 uncultured Pseudanabaenaceae cyanobacterium | reverse complement strand
CTGGGGGAAACCGCGATCGCCCTCTTCGGCCTGTTACCCAGCGAACAAAGTCCTGCCCAACAAGCTCTCTATGCTGCGCGTCGTCTGTTCAAAAAATTCCAGCAGGGCAGCAGCGACTTGAGTCTGAGCCTGGGAATCACGACCGATATCACGAGCCATCCCCCGAGCGATCGTCCAGCCCCAGGTCTCAGCCCTCCCCAAGGTTATGGCCCGCCCCAAGGTTACGGTGCTCTCCATTCCCTAGGCAGTAGCCTGCATCGGGCAATGGCTTTACAAGAACACCTCCATAGCCAGCACCTCCTCATTGATACGCCGACCTTCTCAGCGCTGGGGAATGCCCAAACGGGCTTTACTCCCCTACCAGCCTCCGCCCCTAGTCACTTGGGTTCTACCGGCCGCCTATACCAGCAATTGCTCAACCCATGACTGGCTCCATCCTCGAAAAAATTCTCTCAGCCCTGAAGATCCTGTCCCTGGAATGGCTCCCCCAGGGGCAACTGATGGCCCTCGGTCGCCCTCCAGCCTGGGCGAAAGACGAGTTTGCTTGCCTGGCCACACCCGAGCAACCTTTCGAGGCCGCCGACATTTCCCCATTTCTCGACAACTTCGTCATCGATGCAGAGGAGTTTTGGCAGGAGCAGTCCAATGAATTTCTGCGCTCAGGCTTTTGGAGTGAAACCCTCGCCTCAGGCGAAGAGGTGAGTTTAGAGGCCGTAGCCCTTTACCTCGAAGGGCGGCATATTATCTTGATCGAATCATCTGAAGAGAGCTATTCCGAGTCCTTCAGGTGGCTACAAACGGCACGTCAAGAGCGGCTACATTTCATCTCGGAACGGAAGATTGCGGCGACTAAATTAATTAGCGCCACCTTCTACGACAGCCTCACAGGGCTACCCAACCAGGCCTTCTTTGCCTCCCAGCTCAACCAGTTCTTTGAGCGACAGTTTCCCTCATCTCCAGAGCAGCCGTTCCAGCCAGACAGCCACAGCACCGCGCCAGCAGCATCAGAGCAGAACAGCTCCGGTGCAACCTTCGCCGTGATGATTCTCAACCTCGATCGCTTTCAATCCCTCAATGACAGCTTGGGACGAGGCGCAGGCGATCGCCTCTTGGTGGCCTTTGCGGAGCGTATCCGCAGTTGCATTGGCATCGATGATATCCCTGTTCGCTTCGGTGGCGATGAATTTGGCATTCTCCTGGGCGACTTAGATGACATCCAGGCAGCAATGTCTACGGTGCAGCACATCACCGAAACCCTCAATCAACCCTTCCGGCTCAATAGCCCCGAGATTAACGGCCAAGACACCTACATCTCCACCTCAGTCGGCGTAGCCCTCTGCGAGCCGCATTACCACAAGCCCCGTGACCTCCTCCGCGATGCAGGCATTGCCATGCACCAAGCCAAAACCCTGGGACGCGGACGCTATGTCATGTTCGATCGCACCATGCAGGCCCGGGCCTTAGAACTCTGGAGCTTGGAAAGTGACCTACGCCGCGCCCTCAAAGAGGGCGAGCTGGAAGTGTGTTACCAGCCCCTAGTGTCCCTGCACAGCCATCGCGTCGAAAGCTTCGAGGCCCTGGTGCGCTGGCAGCATCCTACAAAAGGCTGGATTTCCCCTGGGGAGTTCATTCCCATGGCAGAGGAAACGGGCCTAATCCTCGAATTGGATAGCTGGGTACTCAGGCAGGCCAGTGCGGTGATTCGCGGCTGGCAAGCGATCGCCTCCTATCCCATCACGGTCAACGTCAATCTGTCCTCCCGGCACTTCAGCGAGACGCAGTTACTCGACAACGTGCAGCACATCCTCAAAACCAACCAAACCTCTCCCAATAATCTCAAACTAGAAATCACTGAAAGCTTCCTGCTCGGCGATACCCAGGCTGCCACCCAAACCCTAAACCAGCTACGCAGTCTCGGCATCAAAATCAGCATCGACGATTTCGGCACGGGCTATGCCTCCCTGGGCTACCTCCAGGACTTGCCGGTGGACAACCTCAAAATTGATGGCTACTTCATCGACACGATGACAAGCAACAACAGCGAGATTGTCAGCACCATCATCACCCTGTCCCACAACCTGGGCATCAACGTCACGGCCGAGCGGGTCGAGACAGCAGAGCAATATCGCCAACTCAAAGCACTGGGCTGTGATCACATCCAGGGCTACTTAATTTCCAAGGCTCTCCCCGGGAAAGATGCCGTGGCGTTTATTAACCAAACCTCTAATCACTTCCTCCAAGAACCCGCCGCTCCCCTCACAAACCCAGCCCCACCCCAACCGCCACAACCGTCACCATGCCGTTAATCGCCCTGCCGGGCTCAAAAGGGGTCTCGCCCCTCACGGTTGTGCACCCATCAAACGGGAGGAAAATTACTGAGCATTACCCCAGTGCGCCGGGAAATCTAAAAGAACCTTGGTAAAAGTCAGGCCCCAAACACCGCTGTCCCGTCAAGACAGCGAGGCGAGGTGCCATGACCTTCAAGGGGAACCTCTTCCCGTGCATCAGGGGCAATGATTATGCATCAGTCAATTCATAATACGCCGGCCCAAGAGCCTTGCGCGATTGTTCCGGTTACACCGGCCTATCCCATCGCAACGACCACGGCCCAGCCCCCGCATTCTCAGGATCCATCTCGCGATCCAGGCCATCGCTACGGACAGCTCCAACAGCAAACCGTCCAGCAATGCCACACCATGGCGGCCAGTATCCATGGCCACAGTACAATCTTGGACGCCATGGGAGACCAGAGCCTACGGAGCTGGTACAACTGTCGAGAAGCTGCCAGTAATACGCGCCAGCAGGCTTTTGCTGCCGTAGATCGGGCAACAAGCGTTGATGCAGAGATTGCACAAATCAATCGCAGCATCCAAAGACAGTTGCAGCAGTTCGATACGCAACTTAAAGCCTCATCTCAAACACTCCGACAGGAAGTCGCTGTGAAGGTGGGACAGTACCACCGCCATATGCAACAGCAGTCTAACCACTGCCGCAATCGGCTCAACCTAGATGAGCATGACCAACCCGCTTGGACCTCGGCCCATCGCAATCAGGCCCAGCGGTTGTTTCAATCCACCACGCTAGGCTAATTCCAGCCGTAAAACTCCAGCCACTGGCCATGGCTGGGGGCGTCACTCAACTTGCCCGACGCCGCGCACAGGCCTTGCAAACTCCCCAGCCACCGAGGAGGAGGATCAGCGGCAATGACAAGAGTGCGCCAGGCCAGTCATTGATGACATCCCCCCCTGCCTGGCTCCCCCTCGGCTCATTGCCTTGGGCCTGCAAGAGCATGGGCTCACCAAACACCACCTGATCGATATAGTCCGCATAGGCCGAGACTCGCGTATCAAAAAAGTACTCTCCAAAACTGGTGTCATTCTCCAGCGTCACATCAATGCCCTCTTGATCGGGGCTACTGCCGCTGGAGGAAATCCCGGCCACCTTGCCGTTAATCAACGCTGGGCCACCGGAATCGCCGCCGCTAGAGCCAATTTCCTGCGCGCCTAAGCCTAAATCAGTCAGCCCATATTCAATGCCCAGGGCATCATTTTCAGGCTTGCCACTGTCATAGTCATAGATCAACTGGGTGCCGGGCTGAATGTAGCTTTCCGACTCACCATCGGCTTCGTTATACAACTCTCCCAGTGCTTCATAGCGATTCTGCCCCTGCCGCAAGACCGTGGAGGTATCTTCGCCATATTCTCCCTTGGCCCCCGTTGCCATCACCCCATAGCCCAAGCGAGTAAAGACC
>CALLPZ010000116.1 GCA_938015405.1 uncultured Pseudanabaenaceae cyanobacterium | reverse complement strand
AGCCCTTCTGGGTTGAGCAACAGGACTGCAACTTTAGCCAAGGCCTTTCGGCCAGCGGAAGATTGGCTGAGCCAGGGCAAACAGCATTATGATGCGGGCCGTTTGGATGCTGCTGTGCAAGCTTGGGAGCAGGCCTTGGAGCAATTTGCCCGGCCAAAACAGCCCATAGCCCAGGCAAGCGTGCTGCGTTATTTGGCGATTGCCCATCAAGACCTTGGAAATCTTCGCATTGCAGAAATGTCGATTCGCCAAGCCTGGGAACTCATCCAATCCCAGCCTCAAACCTTACTTTCAGCTCAAGTCTTCAATACCTGGGGCATCATTCAATTGGCCCAAGGAGAATCCGAAGAGGCTTATGCCACTTTCCTCCAGGCTGAGGCGACTTATCGAGAACTCAGCGATCGCCCAGGCATCACACTGAGTCAGATTAACCAGGTTCAAGCCTTAATTGCTTTGGGCTTCTACCGTCGTGCCGAAGCACAACTGTTGGTCTTACAACAGTTGTTGGGACTATCGGCGAAGGCGGTTGCTGTGCCCCCTGGGGAGACTTTGGCGGATCGACCTCAACTTAAAGCAGAGATTTTATTGCGCTTGGCCCAGGTGTGGGAAAGCATTGGTAATTTGCCCGATGCCCAAAAAGCACTAGACCAAAGTGCTGTCCTCTTTCAACAGCTAGGAGCCCCTGTTCAGTTGGCCTCAGTGCTCCTGCTTCAAGGCGACCTGGCCCGAGATCAGCAGCGGCTCGACGATGCGATAACGTTATATCGAGCTGCCCAAACGACTGTAGAATCAGCCTCTGCAGACTTTGCAATGGGCCAACAGGTTGTGCTCGAAGCCGAGCTGAAGCAATTAAGGTCGCTGATTCAAACGGAAGGTGAAGACCTGGCAGCTACGCAGTATCTGGGCAATCTCTTGCTGGACCAACTGCAGCAGCCTCCCATGAATGCTTGGGACATTGAGGCCCGAGTGAACTTGGCAGAAAGCCTCCGTCTCATGAACAAATTTGAACCTGCTTTGGCTTTACTAGACCCGGCTTTAGAACAGGCTCAGAAACTGGGCAATGTCCGGGCAGAATCCTATGTGTTGGGGCAGCAGGGGCACATTTATGAATCCCTGGAGCGTTGGGCAGAAGCGCTGGATGTCACTCGCCAAGCTCGACAGAAATCCACCGCGCTAGGGGCAGATGAAATCACAGTTAATTGGCTTTGGCAGGAGGGACGACTTCTCAAGGGAGAGGGGCAAAAAACAGCCGCGATCGCAGTCTACAGTCAGGCCGTTCAACTGCTTCAAAACCTTCGCCAAGATCTCGTTGCAGTCAATCCAGAAGTGCGCTTTTCCTTCCGTGATGAAGTCGAACCTGTGTATCGACAACTGGTTGAATTGCTCCTCGTAGAGGTGGATTCATTGCCCACTGAGATTCGGCAACAGCAGTTAGAGCAGGCCCGGCAGACCATTGAGGCCTTACAGCTGGCACAGGTGCAAAACTTTTTGCGGCAAGCCTGCGAAACCTATGCGGTTCAGCCCATTGAGAAAATTGATGCCCATGCGGCAGTCTTTTACCCCATCGTTTTGGGAGAGCGTCTAGAGGTGGTCTTGGCATTGCCGGGACTCCCGCTACAGCACTACGGTTCGCACCTCAGCCAAGCTAAGCAGCAGAAGCTGTTTGCTCAACTGCGCCAGTCTCTTAACCCTGCTTTTCCTGCCCGTGATGGACTATTGGCTGCTCAGCAGTTTTATAGCCAACTGATTCATCCTGCAGAAGCTTGGCTAGACCAGCAGCAGATCAAGACTTTAGTGTTTGTTCTCGATGACTTTCTGCGAGATGTGCCCATGGCGGTGCTCCATGATGGCGATCGTTATCTGGTTGAGAAGTACAGTCTCGCCCTCACGCCTGGTCTACAACTATTTGATGCCAAATCCCTCGCGACTGAGAAACTGAACGTCTTGGCAGGGGGCCTGAGTCAGGCGAGACAGGGGTTTGCCTCCTTGCCCGCTGTCGAACAAGAGCTCCAGGGGATTGCCCAATATGCCGAGACCCGCCGAGCCAACGATGTCAAAGCTCAAATCCTATTAGATCAGGACTTCACAACCCAACGACTCATTCGTCAGAACAAGCCCTTTAACGTGTTGCACTTGGCCACCCATGGTCAGTTTAGTTCGACTGCGAAGGATACCTTTTTGTTGACCTGGGACGAACGTTTGGGCATCGCCGATCTAGAACAATGGCTTAGCTCTAGGGCCGATGGACAAGTTCGGACTCCCATTGAGATGTTGATCCTCAGTGCTTGCCAAACCGCGAAGGGCGATCGCCGAGCCAGTTTGGGGTTGGCCGGACTGGCTGTACGTTCTGGAGCTCGCAGTACTGTGGCAACGCTGTGGTCGGTTCAGGATCAATCCACGGCGCAGTTCATTGATGAGTTTTATGGACAGCTTTTGGATGAGGGAGCCAGTCGTGCAGAAGCCCTACGCCAGGCACAGTTGGCATTGCTCCATAGCTCCTATAACCATCCCTATTACTGGGCTCCTTTTGTGTTGGTGGGGAACTGGCAGTAGTGGTCTCTTTTGCTACATGACCTGTTACCTTTGAGTGGGCAATCACATCCGAGCTTAGGCACTCTTCACCTGAGCCTAGGAGATTGTCTAGGGGATAGATACAGCCACCAATTGATGCCTGCCCAAAGGGCCTGCTCTGTGACAGTTTCCCAGGCAATTGCTTGTCATTTGTCTGGGTATTGCTAGTCGCTTAGATTTGTCCTGAGCAATACGACTGATGTCGTAAGGATTCAAGTGTCTTCCCCATGAATCACTCTCCCTTGTCTACCTCCCGCTCCCTGTCTTTGCCGCTGTTCTGTTTTGCAATGGGCCTTGCTTGGACATTGAACTTGGGGCTGGGCGCTTTACCCAGCCAGGCTTCCCCCCAGCAAATTGGAAAGCGGAAGCCACCCGTCAAGTCTAAGCAATCACGCACCGCTTCAAGACGCTCTATCCCACTGCTCAAAGACTTAGAAAATTTGTTTGTCCCGCCCAAGGGGAATGCACCCAAGGCCACCGTAAATTCTGCAACGCGTGACCCTCTTAAATGCTCCCCCGATGAAGCTGCGATTGAAGCTTTTATTCCTCCATTGGGATATGGCCTGAGTGCTCGCGATCGCCCCGCAATTACCCTGAACTTACCGCCTAATACTGCCGCCCAGCAGGTGGCTTTGCTCTTTCGTGACGAGTCCGGAGACATCGCCCAAAGGGCCTTGCTGCCTATTCCCAAATCTCTGACGGAGGAGAATGAAGACTCCCTCGGACTGCCAGCGGCGCAATTCCGCAGAGTTCAGTTTCAGCTGCCCAACTCATCTCCTGGGCTGTTGCCTGGGCAGCTTTACCATTGGTCCTTGGTGGTGGTTTGTGGGGATTCCGTTGAACCCGATGACCCAACCTTTATGGGCTGGGTGAAATATCAATTGCCAACCCTGAAAGAGTCTCAGGCCTTAGCTTCTCTCTCTTTACCGGATAAAGTTCAGTGGTATGGCAAACGGGGATATTGGTATGACATGGTGCTGGAGTGAGATGCATGGCTGAGATCCATGGCTGGATAAAGCTACCGGTATCATGTCCCTTGTTGAGTCGCTGCTTTCTCTAGCGGGTTCGACTAGAACTAGATTTGCAAAACTTTGAAGAAGTGGTCAGTCTCCCGGTGACTGTGTCTCCTTTACATCCGGTTGGTTGTCTTGAAAGGGGAGGATGCCATCTGTAAAAAGTGAGGGAACCTCACCCCCTGGGCTCAACGTCTACAGCTTGAGTATCTTGCGAACGATGACTGGAAACCAAGCCCTTTTATTCGTGGGAACAAGTTTCGATGCGCAACTTCTCCTTTTCTGCCCGGTTTGGCTGGATGTTCCTGGCTGGAATCGCCACGGGGGTGATGCCTAGCTCTCCCGTGCAGGCTCAGCCCAATACCCTGTCCTATAACTATCAAGAGGGTAACTTCTTGGCCGAGGCTGAGATTAATCCCCTCGCTGGCCGTCTCCTTGGCCGTGTGCTCAAAAAAGAAATTCCCTCTGCCGTTACCTTTTCCGCCACAGAGCTGGCAGGCTCCTTTACCATTCCAGACACCACAACGACTGTGGGGAATGGCAGTATTACGCTAGATTCGGGCCCCGTGAAAGCCTTCCTAGAACCCTATCTTCAGCAGGCCATGGGAAAAGTGGCTCAGAGCTACAGCTTGCCCGAGGAAGTCGGGATTGAAACGCTGGAGTCTGTGATGAACTATCGCTTCATTGGTCAGGGTCTGTTGAAATCAGCCAATGACAGCACAGCCTTTACCTTTGAATATGGCGATGACATAGATCGGCTGAGTATCCAAGGCATTGACCCCGATGTTTTGGCCCTCTGCCAAGTGCAGGAATGCAACACCCAGCTGGATGGAGACTTTGACCTCAAGCTAGATGTGGAGGGCTTTAGCGAAACCAGCGAAGACTTGGGGATTAAGCTGCCCTCTAGCGTCAAGCGAGCCCTGAGGCGGGCTCAACTGTTTGGATTTAGGGAGGTGGCTTTTGCGGACGGCAAACTGACTTCAGTGGTGCAGGTGTTGCCTAATTTAGAGCCACCCGTCGGTGAGGAAGGAGTGAGTCCGTCTTTGCCAGACAT
>CALLPZ010000115.1 GCA_938015405.1 uncultured Pseudanabaenaceae cyanobacterium | reverse complement strand
GATTCGCCTGGATAACTTAGGTTCAGGCCAGGGTGGCGCAATGGTGATTCACTCCCCTCAGATCAAGGTGCGATCGGGTGCAGTCCTAGGCTCTCGCACCTTTGGTCTCGGTACTGGGGGTGAGCTGTATTTAGAAACAGAATCTCTGGAAGTTCAAGGCTATGCAGAGCAGGCAGCAGATGCCTTTAGCCGTGTAACGACCCTGACGATGGCTCCTGGAGAGGGAGGTGATATCAAGATCTTGGCTGACAATCTTTCTACCAGCGATGGGGGATATTTGGGCTCAGCGGTGATCCAGGGCGGAATCAATGGGGGAGATCTCTGGATTGAGAGCGATCGCGTCACCCTACAGGGAGGAACTCCTACTGGCTTTACCAGTGGAGTGGGAGCAAATCATTTGTCGAGTTCGGGACGCTCCGGAAATCTAACCTTAAACACTCGGACGTTAGACATTCTGGAAGGAGCATTTGTAAGCACAACAAGCCTCAATGGGGGGAATGCAGGAGATTTAAACATCAATGCTCAAGATGCAATT
The DNA here is from genome assembly GCA_938015405.1 of uncultured Pseudanabaenaceae cyanobacterium. Lineage (GTDB taxonomy): Bacteria > Cyanobacteriota > Cyanobacteriia > PCC-9006 > JAAUQQ01 > JAAUQQ01. The sequence continues at coordinate 2,028 of CALLPZ010000115.1, read as the reverse complement.
TTAGTAAGCGGTCTAAGCCCAGATAAATCATTACCAAGTGCACTGGCATCAGCTGTATATACACCTACAGAAGTTTTGCAGCAATTGTTTGGAGTACCCGCTGTTCCATCAGGTGCTGGAGGTAATCTGCGCATTCAGACGCCTCACTTGACTGTTGAGCAGGGGGGATTAGTGACCGTTTCTAACCTTGGTTTGGGGCGAGCGGGTATCTTGCAGCTCAATGCCCAAGAGGTTTTAATTCAACAAAATGGATCGATCTCTGCATACACATTGTCGGGGGATGGGGGAAATCTAGAGATTGCAGCGGATCAGCTGTCGCTCGTTGCTCAGTCAGGGATTATTGCTGCCGCCTTAGGAGATGGAAACAGTGGTGATGGAGGCAATATTTCCATTACGACATCAATTCTTCTTGGAGCTAACGATAGCGATATTTTAGCCAGTGCCCAACAGGGGAAAGGCGGGAATATCGACATCACCACAGAAGGGCTTTTTGGACTAGCCTTTCGTCCCCAAGAAACTCCAGACAATGATATTAACGCTAGCTCAGAGCTGGGCCTAAATGGCATTGTGCAAGTGGAGACCTTAACGCTCAACCCCACATCGCATCGCATTGAGTTCGAACAGGCCCCGATTGATGTGAGCCAACTCATCGTAGCGGGGTGTTCTCTTCCAGAGGAGTCGAAATTTACGCTGTCAGGCAAGGGAGGCTTACCCGCAGACCCAAGGGAAGCACTCATCTCAGGGCATCTGTGGCAAGACAGAATCCCATCTCCCGCCGCCGCTCTGACATCCTCTAAATCCTTACGGCGTAATCGAGCCCAAGCTGCTGCTCCCCAAGAAGTCACAACTTGGAAGCAGCTTGCTTCAGGGAGCATACAGCTTTTGGCCCAGGAAACAGTGACAGCTTCTCCCAACAGTGGGGAAAACTGTGGTTTGCAGGCTAGGCCATAACAACCAGGCCATATCAACCAACCAGGCCATAACAACCAGAACATTCAAACCATGAGGATGAAGCGCCCCGCCACCTTTGCAGTCCGCCTGAAAGCGACACTGCTTAAACCACCCGGTCGATTCTCCAATGGCTTAGCGATCGCCGCTACGGTCCTAACCTTCCTCTCCCTGCTCACCCCCGGCAGTGTTCAAGTCATCCCAGCAGAAAGCAGCTTCAAAATGCTGCTAGCGATGCCGCTGCATCTGTTGCTCTATAGCCATTTAGGCGGACTATTCGGCATCAGCGCTTTTGCCTCACTCCCAGGGGCAGTGACCGAAGCGGTAACAGCTGGAGAACTGAGGCAGTTGTGGAATGATTATCTGCTGGTAGTTTGGAGTCTCCTTCCCCCCATTATCTGGATGGTGCTGTCTTGGAATTGGTTGCTAAGAGGAGCTATCCAACTGGTCGCCAAGCTGCGAGCCTCCAAGAACAATCCTCGGCCAATGCGCTTTTTGACCAGCCGCTGGTTGACGGCACCGCTGCTGGCGATCGCACTCTACGGCTTGTGGTTTACACAACTGCCGGTAAAGGCGAACTTTGCTTTGCATAAAGGCACGTTGGAACAAATTGCTGATAAAGCGATCGCCGCCCCGAACGGCACCGTAGAATTTGCCCCTGCCCAGTCAGTTGGCCCTGTACAAATTGAAATTGCCCATCGCCTCCCCCGGGGCAATGGCAGTCCAGCCGACTGGGGTAAAAGGGCAGGGATTTACGAAAAGAAGGCCCTAGAACAGTCGGTCGTCTCCATTCCCATCCGAGGCTTTTGGGCCCACCAGGGCTATGTCCGTGACCTCTCTCGCCAGCCAGGCGAGATTGAAGCCCATACATTTAGCTTCGAGCAGAACAGCAACAATGGCGATCAGGAAATTTTCTACCTGTGGGATGGCTGGTACGCGTTTCAGAATTTATTGGATTAGCGACAGACCTTTACGAGGGAAAACCAGGTTCAGCAGTGGAATCACAAGAAGAAAGAATCAGTCACTGGCAGCTTTGCTGACTTTCCAAACATCCTCTAAGCTAATGGCCGGTCTCAGAAT
>CALLPZ010000114.1 GCA_938015405.1 uncultured Pseudanabaenaceae cyanobacterium | reverse complement strand
AGATGGCTATGCCAAGATCATGGATTGGGACCCACAGCATGGCGCCCATGACCATGAGTACGACACCATTGAGGTCTTTGATGCTTACTACCATGGTGCTGGCCATGCGCCTAGCCATGCTCCCCATGGCCATGATGACTATTACAAGGGCTATAGCCTGAAGTTCACCCACTCCCAAGGCATCGGGAGTTCCCATCAGAAGGATACCGAGATCTACTTCACCAATGAGCATGGCAAGACCGACCGGATTGGCATTATTGCAGACTCCACCCATGTCAGCCTGCGCCAAGACTTCCGCTTTGTTTAGGCTGTAGGGAAAACGGCTGCATCGCTCCGACAAAGCGCAAGTTGCTCTAAGGCCTTGTTAAAGAGGACTGGATAGCTCAATATCCTGGATTAACGTCAAGCGGTCCTTTAGATGTATGAACATCTAAAGGACCGCTTTTTTCAGGTTTGGAAGCTCCTTTCATGGCGCTGCCTTGGGCTTTCGCTATCCTTGCCTTGGCAGTTAGAGGCTCCGTTGTCTACTTTGTCTCGTGGGCTCTGAGAACGTCGTCGTGGAGTTTCTCCGTCTAGTTAGGACGACTGTAGAGCCCAGAACTGAAGTTGCCGAAGCACTCACAGCGAAATCTCAGCCAACTACTCCCAATGCCTCAGACAGCATCCAGGTTGGTCTCAGGGAAGCAGTGCATTCTGTAGACATCGAAACGAACGGGCCGCAACAAAGCCCTTTCAAATCTACGGAGTCACGAATCATGAAACTCATCACTCGCACCGTTTCCGCTCTTGCTGTCACTGCAACTGTCCTCACTGCCGCTAGCGCCTTCGCTGCAACTCCCTTCAACATTGCAACTCGTGCCTATCGCGGTCAGCTCGATGGCATTTCAGGTTATCAGTCCCTCGAATCTAACTTTCGTTCCGGCAATGTCTCTGCAGGCGACGTCATCCGCGCCGCTGGCGAAACTCCCACTCCTCAGCTAGAACGCGAAGTCTCCAGCTTCCTGAATAGCCTCAGCAACGACGACTAAGCCCTGCGTTGCTTCGTTTCCTTCACCTCTGCCCCAAACTCACCTCACTTTTCCAAGGACTCAGACCATGAAACTCATCACCCGTGCCGCTTCCGCTGTTGCTTTCTCCGCGACCCTGTTTGCTTCTGCTTCAGCCTTCGCTCTGACTCCCTTCGACGCTGCAACCTTGGCTCAGCGTGGTCAGCTAGAAGGTATTCCAGGCTATGAGGTTTTGCAGTCTGATATTCAAGGCCGTCGCGTCACTGGCGCAGACATCCTTGAGGCTGCTGGTCTAGAAGTGAACAGCAGCGATGCCCGGTTTGTTGAAAGCGTTTTGCGCGACAACGACCGCAACTAGTTTTCACGTCTCCCAAGTTTTCCAAGTTTGACTCCAATAGGGGTTGGCTGATTACCAGCCCCTTTCTTGAACCACACCGTTATCGAGCCTTACATGAATATCTCCTTTCCCTAGCAGGTGACCGTTTGGTTGCCTGCTTTTGTTTTTGGGGTGGCTTAAATTTCTGTGAGGCTGCACAAGCGCCAAGCTCATAGATGAGGCTCTAGCACCGCTCTGGCAAGGAACGCGTGCTGGCTTGAAATCTTTTCCACCTCTTGCATAGACCAGCACTGCTGAACCCGGAGGCTATTATGATCCGCCACAATTCAACTGACTAGCCATCTGTACGGCTGGCGTTGCCTGAGCTGTGATGAGTTGGATGCCCCCACCGGGCAATGGCTTCCATCCCCTAGCCTCTTGCAACGGATTGATATGAACGTTCTTTTGCTGAGCAAATGGCGGCTGAGATGCCTGGGAGTCAGACAATTCAACGGTGTTGGGCTGCGCCGCAATTAACTGCTCAGAAAATCGCCAATCCTCCCATGCTGCCTGGGGTTGAAACGTATCTTGGGGGATGGGGGGTAAGCCACCCCGTCCAGTGACCGTAAATGCGTTGCCCTTGCCCTTGCGACAAAGATTTTGGGCAATGAGCTTGCTGCCATCAACGAGGTTGGTGGGAAGTTCATTCAAGCTATCCGCAGGGTCAATGTCGATGATGTCGAGGGTTATGCTGCCGCTATTACCCAACTGAGAACTGGCGCTGATATCGTTCGTTTGCTTTTGACGAAGCTGGTTTTCGGTTTGCCCCATGGCCAGGTCAAAATTGAACAAACTGTTGGCGGTGATATTAATCTGGCCCCCGGTTCCGCTGAAAGCATTGGCAACCAGATCACTATTCTCACCGGGGAGGCCGATTAAGAAAGGGGTTGTGAGGTTAATATTGCCGCCGTCGCCAGGGTTTTGGTCATCACCTGCGGTCGCTGAAATAAGGCTGTTATTGCGGAAGAGCGTGACGATGGGAGCGATCGCGGTACCACCACTAGGATCACGTCCAACGAAAATATTGCCCCCCGCTCCACTGCTAGATGCAGCAGTAATCTGACCGGTGTCATCGAGAACGAGGCTGGAAGTATTCAAAATCAGATTGCCTGCAGACCCGCTGCTGCTTGACTGAACGGATAGCAGGCTGAATTCTGAAATCGGATCAACGTTACCGCCAAACTCGGCTTTGCGAGCTGCAAAAGTTGGGTCGTTGCCACTGATGCGAATTTGATCATTCGCAAGAATCGAAATATTTCCTGCAGGGCCACTACCGCTGCCAGCAGTAAAGATCTGACCGCCACTCAGCAGGTCTAAGCGGTCGAGATTTAGCGTGATATTTCCCCCAGATTCACCATTGGTGGTTCGTGCATTGATGACTGCGCCATTGCTCAGGGTGAGTTGGGGAGTAGAAATGAAGATCTCTCCTCCTCTGCCAGTTCCCTGAATGTCAGTATCGGGCAGGCCATTCCCCGCAAAGATTGCGCTAGAGATTCCTCCAGAACCTGCCCCGTCTAGCAAAATACGGTCACTAGCCAAAACTTGAATATTTCCTGCATTGCCTTCTCCGAAGGCATTCGCACTGATCGCAGCTCCTTCTAGAATCTCTAGCACAGGAGTCTCAAAAATGATATTTCCGCCATCTCCCGTGCCGCTTAAGAATCCAGAGCTAAAAACGCCTCCGGGAAGGAACCCGTCGGGGCGGCTTCCCTGCAAGCGCACCCCCTCGCGGGCTGAGATTTTAATGCTTCCTGGATTGCCTTCTCCAAAGGTACTGGCACCAATAAAAGCCCCGTCTAGAACCTCTAACAGAGTCGTTTCAATTAGGATGTTTCCTCCATCCCCGATGTCTCCTAGGGCCACCACAGTTGCTCGACTAATTTCTCCGTCAGGACCATTGCCTTGCAAGGTCGTGCGATCTGTAAAAATTTGAATACTTCCCGCATTGCCATTTTCCACGTTCCCAGCAAAGAGTTCAGCTCCATCTTTGACTTCTAAAATGGGGGTTTCAATGACTAACTCT
>CALLPZ010000113.1 GCA_938015405.1 uncultured Pseudanabaenaceae cyanobacterium | reverse complement strand
CATCGTCGAGCTGCTAGAGCTGGAAGCGGATGAAAGCTTGCAATCCGAGGCAGAGCAAACCATTGCCAGTCTGGATAAAGAATTAGCCCAGTGGGATCTGCGCCAGTTGCTCTCGGGTCCCTATGACAAAGAAGGCGCTGTACTCTCCATCAACGCCGGAGCAGGCGGTACCGACGCCCAGGACTGGACCGAGATGCTGTTGCGTATGTACAGCCGCTGGGCAGAAAAGCAGGGCTATAAAATCACCACTGCCGAAGTCTCTGAAGGGGAAGAGGCGGGCATTAAATCTGTCACCTTAGAAATTGAGGGCCGCTATGCGTTTGGCTACCTCAAGTCTGAGAAGGGCACCCATCGCCTCGTGCGCATTTCGCCCTTCAACGCGAATGGCAAGCGCCAGACTAGCTTTGCCGGCGTGGAAGTGATGCCCATCCTGGATCAGGATGTGGAGCTGGATATTCCGGATAAAGACTTAGATATCACCACCACCCGTTCTGGCGGCAAGGGCGGGCAGAACGTTAACAAGGTGGAAACGGCGGTGCGCATTACTCACCTGCCAACGGGGCTTGCGGTCCGCTGTACTCAGGAGCGATCGCAGCTGCAAAACAAGGAAAAAGCTCTGGCCCTGCTCAAAGCGAAGCTTCTCATCATTGCCCAGGAACAGCGGATTCAAGAGATTGCTGAAATTCGTGGCGACATCGTCGAAGCTGCCTGGGGCCAACAGATCCGCAACTATGTTTTCCACCCTTACCAGATGGTCAAGGATCTGCGCACAGCGGAGGAGACGACGGCGATCGAAGATGTGATGAATGGTGACCTGGATGCCTTTATCCAGAGTTACCTACGCCAGGAAAACCAGATTACCGCCGAGGTTTAGCCTTTCTCTGAGCGCTATCCTGAAACCAGACTACCCATTCCCTAACTCTGCCTAAGCCATGTCGGAAACCTCTGAAACTGCTAACGCGACTGTCCCTGCCACGGACGACTCGGCCCCAGGCCAAGCTCAGGAACCCCCTGCGAGCTTCGTGAAGTTGGCCATGCGTAACATGGTGACCAAGGGAGCGAAGTCCCTGAAGCACTTTGCACTAACTGCGATCGGTCTGTTGACGGTGCTGGTGGGCTTGGCTTATTTGACCAAACCCTAGGCAAACGAGCCGAAACGAAGATTACACTTCGCATTCCCTGCTTGGGAGGCTAGGTTGGCTTGGCTGCTATGTGGCCGACCTCGCTCCTAGGTGGAGAGTCAGCGTTGTTCTCTGAACTTGGACCCATCATTGCCATGGCGATTCCCACGGAAGCTGACGGAACAAGCGCAGTCAGTGCCGAACAAACAGCCCTCCCCCGCCCATTCACCCTTGACCTGGCTGTTCAAGACAGCGTCAATGGACCGATCTCCGCTGAAAAATGGGGAGCCCTCTTCACGACCTGGCTGGGTCGCATGTCTGCGGAATTGTCTGAGCTGACTGGTGAAACTATTGCAGAGTACGAAATCAGTCTCCTCCTCACGACTGACAGAGAAGTTCAAGCCCTCAATCGGGACTACCGGGACAAAGATCAGCCTACGGACGTGCTGTCCTTCGCCGCGCTAGAAGTGGATGCTCCGCCTTTACCCCCCGGTGAACCCCTTCCTCTGGGTGACATCATCATTTCCATTGACACGGCTCAGCGCCAAGCAGATAGCCAAGGGCATAGTCTCTCCACCGAATTGCAATGGCTGGCCAGCCATGGATTGTTGCATTTGTTGGGATGGGATCATCCTGACGATGAGAGTTTGGCACGAATGCTACAACAGCAAGGGACATTGATCGCAGCCGCTGAAAGTGCTGTTTAGACTTGGGTATAGGGGAACGTTCCCCGCTGGAAATCCTTCAAATGCCCGATTCTTTCAATAGCGTTAAGCTGTAAAGTGGGCCCGCCTGGACAATTTCACGGTGGGCAATAAAATTTTCTATGCTCAAGATCTAATTGGGCATCCAGGCTCAAGCTGACGCTGTTGGCGCGAGGTATGCCCCCTGCTGCTGCCAGACTGTTTGAATTCATTCAGTCGAGCAAGCTGCACTATCTACCCCTTATTTTTGGATTTCTCCATGGCTCAGGACACCCAGGCCACCCCCATCGCTACAACTGAATCGGCTCCTTCTCCCTCCCTTGCAGATCACGGGATTGAGCCGGTGCAGCGGGGCTATTCCTGGCATGTTGCTTCGAATCTATTTGTCAGTTTTAAGTACGCCTGGGCAGGCATTACCTATGCCTTTAGCACCCAGCGCAACTTTAAAATCCATGTCCTCGTCGGTGTCACCGTGCTCTCCCTGGCCGTGTTCCTGGGGCTTCAGCCCGTTGAGGTTGCTGTGTTGGCTCTGACTGTTGGGGCGGTGATGACCCTAGAGTTGGTCAACACGGCTTTGGAGTCCGTGGTTGACTTGACGGTTCAGCAGACTTACCACGAGCTTGCCAAGATTGCTAAGGACTGCGCTGCGGGAGCCGTGCTGATTTCTGCCATTGTTTCGGTGGTCGTGGCTGCTTCGCTCTTGCTGCCTCCCATGTGGCTCCTGATTCAGGCTCAGCTTTAACAGTCACATGACTAGGGGAGCGATAGGATAATGGGAAACCATTGCATTGTTGAACGGTGGTTGAGACAAAGTCTCTTCTTCTCCGAAGAACGATGAGCCATGGCTGACTGTCTTCTCGTTCATTACCCTTACGATTCTTGATCCTTGTCATCGATAACTACGACAGCTTCACCTATAACCTGGTGCAGTATTTACGGGAATTAGGTGCGACCTATCCTGTTGCCGCGGAGGTCAAGGTCATCCGCAATGACAAAATTACCTTGGCAGAAGCGCAGGCTTTAAAGCCAGATGGCATCGTGATTTCGCCGGGACCCAAGCGGCCAGAGGATGCTGGTGTCTCGCTAGAGCTGATTGAACAGCTGGGGCCGACGACGCCTTTGCTGGGCGTTTGCCTGGGCCATCAGAGTATTGGCCAGGTTTTTGGTGGGGATGTCGTCTCTGCTCCAGAGTTGATGCATGGCAAGGTCTCCCAAGTGCACCACAATGATGCAGGCCTGTTTAAGGGGGTTGCAAACCCGATGACAGCGACCCGCTACCATAGTTTGGTTATTGACCGAGAGAGCTGCCCGGATGTCCTAGAGGTCACTGCTTGGGTGGATGACGACACCATCATGGGCGTTCGTCATCGGAACTATCCTCACATTCAAGGCGTCCAGTTTCACCCAGAGAGTGTACTCACCCAGGCGGGTAAGCAGCTCTTGAGTAACTTCTTGGCCTCGATTGCTTCTTAGTTGTTGAGGCTGGAGCTGAACCATTGGCATGTTGCGGTGGTTCTGGCTTTCGGCTCTCCATTGCCTAATCCCCTTCGCGCATTTTTATCTTTTGACTATGAAACGGCGACAGTTCTTTGTGGCAGCGAGTGCCGGTGTAGCAGCGATCGCAGGCAGCAGCCTTCTTCCCGAGTGGGGCAAGGCGAGTGCGCAGGACAGTGGCGGTCTCAGCATCAAGTATCTGGGCCATAGCTGTTTTATGTTCGAAGGGGATGGGCAAGAAGTCCTGGTGAACCCCTTTCGCCAGATTGGCTGTACCTCGGGTTACCCTGCGCCCCAGGTGGATGTGGACTTGGTGATGATTAGCAGTCGCCTCTTCGATGAAGGCTATGTGGAAGGGCTCCCGGGGGATCCTCGCGTACTGTTCCAGCCTGGTGTCTATGAGCTGGGTAACCAGCAGATCCAGGGCATTCGTACCGATCACGATCGCCTACAAGGTCGTCGTTTTGGCGTGAATGTTGCCTGGAGTTGGGTCCAAGGCGGCGTGAAGGTTCTACATCTCGGGGGAGCGGCAGCGCCAATTACGGTAGAGCAGAAAATCCTCATGGGT
>CALLPZ010000112.1 GCA_938015405.1 uncultured Pseudanabaenaceae cyanobacterium | reverse complement strand
CTAATGCTGGGATTGAGGGGCTGGAGCTGGGTATTGGGGTAATAGAAGTTGAGAATTCTGCTGCTAGCCCAGCCCAGACGGGAGAGGTTGTAGGAGCCGGTTTGGCTCATGCCCACACCGTGACCCAGTCCACCCCCAATGAATTTGTAGCCGGTGAGTCGCTGGTTGCTATCGACCAAGGGCTCCAGATAGGAGAGCAAGCTATTGGGAGCTTCGAAGGCGCGAATCATTTCGTCTTTGAGCAGCACAATTTCGCCCTTATCCGTGGTGACTTGCAGCTGCTGAATGCGACCGCCTTTGGCCCGCTTGAGCACCTGGATGGATTGAATCGTGCCGAAGTCTGCTAGAGGATGTTGCTTGCCTTCTAAGTATTTTCTGAGTTCTTTGTTTAGCTCCGGCAGGCTGGACTGGGTTTGCCAGCGGAAGTAGTTCCAGCCATCTTCGTTAAAGCCTTGGCGCAAGTTGATGAATTGACGGAAGTTTTGCTCGTTGGAGAGGTCCCGGCTCGCCAGATTCCAAGCCCCTTGGACAGAATCGACCACGGGCTGGAGGTAGGGGCGAGGGGCACCGTTCCAGACGTCGGTGAAGGCGGCTGTGACGCCACCAGTTGTGGAGGAGTAGACCGCATCGATCAACTCGTTGTTGTAAGTGAGGACGAGGCCGCGTGTGGCGGCAATGGCTTGGTCAGCCCTGGGCAAGTTGTCCTTCCAGCCGAAGTACACCTGACATTGAGTGGTGGCGCACATCTCGTAGTCATCCACCGTAAAACGGCGCAGATTGCGCAGGGCATAGGTTCGAGCTAGAACCGTTTGGGCTTCGACTGCGGTCTGAGGGGCCGTTGGACCAATTTCATGGGGGACAACGCCACGTAGGTAGTCCTCAATGGCAACGTTATTGACCAGGGTATAGGTGCCGTAGGCATTGGGCTGGAGCTTCAGGTCGCCGGGATAGGGGACGCCATTGACCAGGATGGTGCGGCCACCACTGGAGATCTCCATCTCATCACGGTTGTAGCGGTAGTAATTCGCAACGGCACTGGCTTGGGGAGCAGCTTCCAGGACCTTGCTATCTAGGTAAGGGCCGCTAATGCCCTGCTGGGTGATGCTGTCCAGTAATAGACGACGCAATAGAGGTGTGTGATAAACATCCCGCTTGGCCCAAACTTGCCAGCCTTTGGGCTGCGCCATTTCAACTTCAATGCCTTTGGCACGCCATTGGTTGGCGCTATCCTCCGCACTTTCAAAACTGCGGTGGGTGCTTAGCACAAGCCGTTCGTAGAGTTCGGGCTCCTCTAAAGGGCGTTGCTGAATGTCTAGGCTCAGCTGGCGGGTCGTTAGGTTGTCGGTGCTCCCATCACTGCGCTGCATGGTGACCGTGAGCTGATCCCCCGTGGCAGCCTTGATTTCAATTTTGTCATCGGCTTCACTGCCGAACCGCTGGATGATGCCGACTTTGATCTCAGGATTGAGCGGCTGGGCTGTCACTGGAGCTGTTGTGAACCCGAGGGTGAGAAATCCTGCTGTGGTAAAAACAGCGGTCACGGGCAGTTGGGGAAATCGCGTCATGCTCATGGAGAGGAGGGGGAAACAGGGAAGGGCCAGGGGGAGAGTGGCTGATGTTCTGTCGCGAACAGTTCAGCCGGGATCGGTTCTGGGGCCGTGATGTTGAGATGGATGACTGGGATGTACTGCGGAATGAGCCCGTTCTGCTGAACGGTTTGTGAGATTGAAGTTGTGCGGTGTATAAAAACTACTGCCAAATTTTAATCTCCTAGGTCGCCTTGGGGCTGCCGAGGGAGTGTAACGACGGAATTTATAAACCGTGACTTTAAATAAAACTTGGGTGTGATTTATACCCTAAACCGCTGTAATCGATTGACGATGGCAATGGCAGGACAGTTTCCACTGTGGCCGGAAGCCAGCTGCGTTATGAGCCTGTCATCAGCCCCTATCATGGAAATTAGGCGCGATAGGTCGTGGTTGTAGGCGCTATCTACAACTTTTTGGCTCGTCCATGCCTCATCGCCCTGCTGAGTGACGCTAGCTTTTGTCCGTGAATCTTTTTCGCTATTACGAAATTCTGGGACTCCCTCTCCATGCCAGCGTGGATGAGATCAAGCGAGCCTACCGCAGCATGGCCCGGGCTTCCCATCCAGATCGTTTTACGGATCCCGAAGAGAAGGAAGTTGCAGAGGCCAAGATCAAGCTGATCAACGAAGCCTACGAATATTTCAAGGCCCATCCCCCCAAGGGCGGTTCTAAGTCCGCTTCTCAAGGGTCTTCGTCTTGGGGGCGAAGCGATCGCACGCCACCCCGCCCATCCGATAGGCCTGCTTCTCGCCCACCTAAGCAGTCCTCTAACCCAGGCCCATCAGCCTATCAGCGGCCTTCTACTGCGAAACCTTCTTCGTCACAGCCGCCACCATCTTCGGGCTTCCGTACCCCGAGATCTACGTCCTCAAGTTCAAAGTCTAAGAGCCAGAAATCGCCCGGTCCCGCAGCGGACCCTTTTTATGGTCGTCCATTCGGCCCTAATTCCCATGGTGCTCCCTCCGAGCGGCGCAGCGATCGCGATTCTAAGGCCAGTCAGCCTCCTCGAAAGGAGCCTCGGAAGGAGTCGCCCAGACCAGAATCCTCCAGAACAGGGGCTCGTCGAGATGCTGAGCCTCGACCTCGCTTTGTTCATCCCAACTCTGGCCCCAGTCCTAATGCCCGGAGCGGTGGCCCCAAGCCCTTCTCTCGCCCTGTCACTTTGGAGCGAGGTGGTGCACATTGGCGCTGTGTGGAGACCTGGAGCAGCTTTGAGGCGGGGGTGAATGGCATTGCTCTAAGCCGAGACAATCGCACGCTGTTGACGGCTACGAAGGACCACTATTTCCAACGCTGGAGCATGCAGACGGGCCGCGTCATCGATCAGATGCGCAGTCAGCATGGACCTATCTTGGCTCTGGCAATCCATCCCCATCAGCACATCTTGGCCACGGGCAGTCGGGAAGGCCTAATCCAGCTATGGCATTTGCCGAAGATTCGCCAGCTCGATGACCTGCCTGCCCATGACCGCACCATTCGTGGCTTGGCGTTTAGTGGGGATAAAAAGACCTTGGTGAGTGGCGGTGCCGATGGTCAGGTGTGCCTCTGGGACATCAACAACAGCCGGGTGGTGAAGCAGTGGGCTCCTGGCAATGGTGCAATTTGGTCCTTGGCACTTAGCCGGGATGGCAAGACCCTCGTGACGGGGATTGTGGATGAACCTATTCAGGTCTGGCAGGGGCAAACGGGTAAGCATTTGTTAACCCTGGACAACAGCAGCCTGGTGGATCCGCAGCTACAAATCAGCCCGGATAGTGCGCTGTTAGCGGCTGGGGGCAGTGATGGCCGTATTCACCTCTGGTCTTTCCGGGATGGGAGTTTTCAGCGGCAGTTTTTAGGATTGCAAGGGCCCGTGAAGGCGATCGCCTTCAGTCCCAATGGTCAGCTGATTGCGGGTGGCGGCGAGGATGCCAGTATTCGGATCTGGAATTTGCACAGTGGCGAGCTGGTGGCGGTGCTGCCGGACCATGAGGGCACCGTGACAGGGCTATTGTTTAAGTCCAATGGCTCCCAGCTCATTAGCTCCAGCGGGGATGCCACGGTGAGATTTTGGGCGGTGGCTTAGGTTTGGGGTTGAAGTCTGCCATGCGGAAGCTGAGTGTTTGACAAAACACTTGAGTTTCGATGGAAGTTTTCGACTGCGATTGACAGCTACTGCTTTTCCACTTTGCCGTCGACAAAAGGCGTTCCCCAGTGGGACCAGTTCTCTTTGTTGAAGGGGGCACGCCATTTCTTGATCAGGGCAGACTCTAGGCGCTGACGCGATCGCGTCTCCTTCGGTGCATGGGGCCAAAAGCCGATGCCCAATCTTGTGGGAAGCTGATGCTCATAATGGCTTTGTCGATAGTTCGCTAAGTAGCGCTTGCAGTCATGGACCCCCTTCCAGCGCTGATTGGACTTGACCGTCTCTCCAACATAAAGCAGCAGCATGGCATCGTAATCGATCACGAAATAGAGGGCTGCTACACCTTGGTCAGCTGCTGGGGTTTGCCAAAAATTGATGTTGCGCTGCTCTAACTCAAAGGGCTTGATCGTCTCTGGATCCGGCTCCTTAGAGGGAATGGCATTGCCAAATAAATCAACCTGCTCCGGTGCAGGGCAAAACTCCACCCGTTCCTGGAAATCAATGATGCGGATTTTCCAGTTCACCAAGGCTTCAGCACTCATTTTTGGCGTCAGATTATCGACGCGGTAGCCCTGGGTTTGCCACTTTTCTGAGGCCGTGAAAAGGGAAAGTTGATCGGTCACAGTGGTTATCCTAGGTGGCTGAGTCGCTGGGTTTAACTCAATCGTGGGGCAGCAGTTGAACGGGAGTAGTGGGATGGAATCACTTCGGAATTGGATCCCTGCCTGGTATCCTGCGGGCGAGGTCTGACTTCATTGTGAGAGCTGGCTAATTGGGACTAATCGTGAGCCTTTCCCAAGTCTCTAGTTCTTACTTCTCTTAACTTAGAAGCTCTACATCTAGTGTTCTGTGATACTTCTGACTTCGCGGTTCCACTATATCAGGTCTCTTTTTTCAGTATTTTAATTTGTATTCTTTCAGCTAACTGAGGTCATCGAGCTCGATGACTCTTGCTAATCACTTCTTCGGTATCAAGTCCCATGGGTTTTCGTTTTATTGGGTTACCCTCCCTCCCTGCTGCTGTAGCTGGGCTGGCCCTGATTGCAGGGCTCTCAGGCTGTGAGATCTCGACGGCCGGAGATATCAGCTTGATGGGGGGACAGGAAGTCCTGGCTCAGCCGGATGGGATTCAAGGGGAGGTCAGAGGTATGGCCACAGATGAGGATGTTGTCTTCGAAATCCACCGCTTAGAACGAGCCCAGATGTATCTGTTGCGGATCCCTGCGGGAGCTTCTTTCTATGTTGAACCTGTCGTGTCTGATGGCTTAGCAAAACTGCCTACCTTTGCCCAGGACCCAGATGTGGTTGCAGTGCTGAATGGGGGATTTTTCGATCCGAAGAATCAGCAGACGGCTTCCCATGTGATTGCCAATGGCCAGGTGTTGTTGGATCCCAATCAAAATTTGGATCTAATTTCGAATACCAATGTCGCCAGCTATATGGCTCAGATTCTTAACCGCAGTGAGTTTCGGCGCTATGACTGCAGAGGGACTGAGCGCTACGGCATTGATTTTCATAATGGACCGGTGCCAGCAGGTTGCGATCGCCTCGATGCCTTAGGAGCAGGCCCCCAGCTGCTGCCCACCATGACCCATCAGCAAGAGGCCTTTTGGGATGTGGTTGATGGCAAGGTCTTGCGCAATCCCATTGGTATGACCTTCCCCAATGCCCGCAGTGCCATTGGCATTGAAGCGGATGGCACGGTCATGCTAGCCATGGCAGCACAACTGCCCCCGCCCACTGTGCCGACCCCCTTACCCACTGCAAGACCCATCGCGGATGGACAACCGATTTCGGTCACCCTCCCCCCTGCTGATGTTAAGCATGAGGCACCGCCCTGGCGTAGCGGTGTGACCTTAGAAGAAATGGCTGATTTCCTGAAATCCCAAGGGGCCGTAGAAGCTCTGAATTTGGATGGTGGAAGTTCTTCAGCAATGTATTACAACCGCCGAACTTACTATGGCCGCCTCAATAAGCAGGGACAAACGATTCAGCGTTCGATTAAGTCAGCGCTCGTTGTGCGACGCCGACCAACTCCGTGAGCTTGCAAAGCTTGATGAGATTGAAGTGTTGATTTGTAAACTGCTCGGGGTTTCATCCTGGATACCGTATTTATCTGGTGGAACCACTGGGGCAGCCTGGTCTTGCAGGCTTTGAATCACTCATTTGCTGCCATCTCTTTTGACGAACTCAGTGTGTTTACTAGTAACACTTGTATTATTTCTGTAGAGAGCGGCCAGGGTTTAGAGATGCAGTTTTAAGTTGTCCAAGGCGAGCGCTGCGATTGCCCCATTTCCCCAAGGCCGGTCTTGTCATATGACCCTTCTCCAGCCGTTGCAAAGCTTGATTTCTACGCCCCGATTTTCTCTGCGATCGCTGCTGATTGTTCCGTTTGTTCTGCAAACCTTGGGAACTGTCGGGCTGGTTGGTTTTCTGTCTTTCCGTAACGGTCAGGCGGCAGTGCAGGACATGGCCACACAGCTCCGAGAAGAGAGCAGTCTGAGGGTTCAGGAGCACCTGGAACAGTATTTAGGGCATCCCATGGCGGCAGTTCAAAGTAATGCTGCTGCGGCCAATTTGGGCCAGCTTGATCTGGATTATATCGACAGCACCCGTGCCTTTCTCTGGCAGCAGACCCAGATTTTCCCCACGTTAGATGGTGTCTATTTGGGAGATGAATCTGGGCGATTTTTTTGCATCTGCGCTGCTTCCAAGGGAGATGCCATTGAGAAGATTGTTCTGGCCCAGCCAGAGCGCCAGATTTATAGTTTGACAGCAGCGGGTGAGCGTGGGGAATTGCTCAAGCTAGAGCGCTACGATCCTCGCCAGCGGCCTTGGTATCAAAAGAGTGAGGGAAGTTTTCAGCCCGTTTGGAGTGACATTTACACGTTCACCGATGGAGAATTGGGCATTACTGCGGCGGCTCGGTTTAGGGACGGGGTCGCTGGGGTTGACTTGCGCTTGGCTCAAATCAGTGAGTTTCTCCAAGGCATTGAGATCAGCCCCCACAGCGAGATTTTTATTGCAGAGCAGTCCGGTCATTTGATTGGTAGCTCTGTGGAATTGGCCCAGGGGCTTGCTGCTGAAGATGCCCAAACTGAGCGCCAAGCTGCGGTGGACAGTGACCACCTGCTCGTACAGGCCACGGCTCGTCATTTGCAAGAGGCTTTTGGCGAGCTAGCTTCGATTCAAGTCAGTCAACAGTCTGAATTTCGTCACCAGGGCGATCGCCATTTTGTTCAAGTCTTGCCCTATCGCAATGGCCAGGGACTAGACTGGCGCATTGTCGTGGTCGTGCCTGCCGCCGATTTCATGGGTCGTATCCATGCCAATACTCGCACCACCCTTCTGCTTTGCCTGCTTGCCTTGATGGGGTCTACGCTTTTGGGCCTGATTCTTTCCCGGGGGCTGAGCTGCTCCATTGAGCGAACGAGCCGAGCTGCGGTCGCTGTGGCGGGGGGGGATTTTGAGCAGCGCCTATCGGGTAGCTACATTCGTGAAGTGGAGTTGCTGGCAAGGGCCTTCAACCGTATGGGCCATCGCCTCAGCCAGTCCTTCGCCGCCCTAGAAGAGGCCAATGGAACTTTGGAAAGGCGAGTGAAAGAGCGGACGGCGGAGTTGCGCAAGGAGCATGAGCGGGCGGAGAAGCTATTGCTCAATATCTTGCCGCAGAAAATTGCGGAACAGCTCAAGCGGGATGGCAATCCCATTGCCCGTAGTTTTGATGAGGCTACGATTCTGTTTGCGGATATTGTTGGCTTTACGCCTCTGGCCTCTCGCTATTCGCCGACGGTGATGGTCGAAGTCTTGAATCGCTTATTTTGTGAATTTGATAATCTCGCGGAGCGCCACAAGCTGGAGAAAATCAAGACCATTGGTGACTCCTACATGGTGGCGGCTGGCTTGCCAGAAGAACGGGATGACCATGCTGTGGCGATCGCGGATATGGCCCTTGATATGCAGCAAGTGCTGGATGACTTTTCCCATGGTTTTAGTCGGCCATTGCAGCTCCGCATTGGCATTAACTCTGGCAAAGTCGTTGCTGGAGTCATTGGCAAGAAGAAGTTCATTTATGACCTCTGGGGAGATTCTGTGAACGTGGCTTCTCGCATGGAATCCTCTGGGGAGCCAGGTCAAATTCAAATTAGCCAAGCGACCTATATGCTGCTGCGGGACGAGGGCTATGGCATTGAGCATCGTGGCCAAATTAAGGTCAAGGGCAAGGGGCTGATGACCACCTATTGGTTGCGTCGGAAAGAGCTAGCTCCGCTGGTGGCCGCTTAGTCTAGGGCTAGCTGGGTGCGAATTTGAGCTTCCAAGGCTGTGACCTCTTCCAGTTGTTGTTGCCGCTGCTCTAGTTGCTTGATCAAGGGATACTTTCGCTTCAGGGCGGCGCGAGCCAAGTCTTCGCGATCGCGGTTAATGGCTTCTTTAGCCGTGCGAACCCAGCTATCCATTTCCTGCTGGAGCTGTTGTACAGCTGTGGCTTGTTCCTGACGACTTTCCGCCAGTTGAGCCATGGCAGATTCAAGGTAGCGTTGGACCTCTGCTGGGTCTTCCGCTGTCTTAGCTTGTTCTAGATATTTGGAAATACCGTAGACCCCTGCAGCGGCAATGGCGGGTGCTACAAAGACGCCCCCCAATAATGCTCCGCCAATGGCAGTGGCGGCGGCAACATTTTCCACTTGATGGCTACGGTGCTTGCCCGTTTTACACCAAGCGGCAAAATGCTCGCAATTATTAAAGACTAAATGGTAGTCTCGCTCTCCTAATCGGCTGGCTGCCCGCTCCACAACTAACTCCGCCGAGTCCGAATTGCGGTAGGGCTTCACAAGGATCGTTTCTCCCAGGGCAAAAAAGGCTTCGGAGCTACGGGTAATGGACTCCCCTTCTCGGTAATGGATGATGGTGCCGTCACCGCAGTCGATACCGTGATGAAAGTAAGTGCCTCGGGAAACGTAGAGGTGATCGCCTTTTGCCATGGGAATTTTGTCAGCCAATGGATAGTTCTAACTTAGCGATCGCATTGCCTGATAGATAGCGCGATCGCTCCACCTCCAGCGGAGAGATTCCCGCCCTAAACTTCCACCGAGGCAGGTTGTTGCAAGAACTGTTTCACCCGCTGTAAATAGTTCTCGCTATCTTCCAGCATGGGGAAATGCCCCGTCTTTGGCATGATTTGATGGTCAATATTGTCAGGATTAAGCACCGCTGCACCGACCCCTAGTCTGGCTGGAATAATCTGGTCATGCTCGCCAGAAATCAGTAAGGTCGGCATGGATAGCTCGCCAAAGTATTGGGGCATTTCATCGGCAGCCTGCTTGCTCACCGCTGACTTCAAGGTGCCAAGGGAAGCAGCTCCGTCAGCCATGAGAAAATCCTGGAGAAACTCCTCGCGTATGGCTTTGGGCAAGGGACGGTGGAGGAAGCGTTGCATAAAGGCCCAGTCCGCAAAGGGGATTCTAGCCATCCATTTTGGACGGAACTGCACCACATACCGACCAAAGAAGTAGAACAGCTCAAAGACCAGCTTGCGGTATTCAAAAATGCCGCCGCAGGCCAGCACAGCTTGCTCAACTCGTTCGGGGTGCTGGGCCAGGAATAGCGCTGCAATGGAGGTGCCCATGGAATGGGCTTGGAGCCATACCCGATCTAGCTTGAAATGATCCAGCAGGGCCAGGATGTCATCGGCATAGCATTGGATATCGAAAGGAGCTAGCGCTTCTGGACTGGTTGCGTTTCCGAGAGAAACGTTGTCGCTGTTGCCCTGACGGCGCGATCGCCCAAAGCCGCGCATGTCGTACAGCAGGCAGTCAAACTGGTCGCTGAGCGCTTGGGCTGTGGATTGCCAGTAGCGAGCAGAGCCGCCCCAGCCATGGACAAAGAGCATTACGGGCTTACCCGTGGGTTGTTCCGATGGCTGACCATCAGCTTGGGTAATCCACTCGTAGTAATGGTCTGTGCCCTGAAGGGTGATGTAGGCCATGGAGTTCCTGTGCAGTAGGCGGAGATTGAAGCGTTCCGCTTTAAAGACAGTAGCGCGCCCCTCTAGAGGGGCGTGCTACTGAGTCAGAAATCTATGCAGAGTGGCTGAATTTGTTACAAATCAAGCTAAGCAGATTCAGATTTTGGAATGGAGGTGGGATGGAGCAATAGGTCCGCTGTGGAGCGCTTCTCGACCATCTCTCGGGTAATGGTGCAGGTCGTGACATCCTTACGGGAGGGCACTTCATACATCATGTCCAACATAATCTCCTCGACAATGCCTCGCAGAGCGCGGGCACCGGTCTTGCGGCGGTAGGCTTCCCGGGCGATCGCTCTCAAGGCATCCGGCTTGAATTCTAGGGTCACATCATCCATCAGCATCAGCTCTTGATACTGCTTGACGATTGCGTCCTTAGGCTCAGACAGAATATCCGTCAGCATTTCCTCGCTCAGCGGTGCGAGCACTGCTGCCACGGGGAGACGGCCAATAAACTCAGGAATCATGCCGAAGCGCACAATATCTTGAGGCTCCATGGAGCGAAGATTGTCAGCAGAACGCTTTTCACGCTTGGCACTGCTGAGATTGTTGCTGCCATCGTTTTGTACAAAGCCAATGGACTTCTTACCAAGGCGCTGCTCTACCACTTTGTCGAGGCCGACGAAGGCGCCACCGCAAATAAAGAGTATATTGCTGGTGTCGATTTGGATGCAGTCCTGATAAGGATGCTTCCGGCCCCCCTGGGGAGGGACATTGGCCACCGTTCCTTCCAGCATTTTCAGCAAGGCCTGTTGGACACCCTCACCAGAAACATCGCGGGTAATGGAGGGATTCTCGCTCTTGCGAGCAATTTTATCGATTTCGTCGATGTAGATGATGCCGCGCTGGGCTTCTTCCACATCAAGATCAGCTACCTGGAGGAGGCGCAGCAGTATATTCTCTACGTCCTCGCCGACATAGCCTGCTTCAGTCAGAGTGGTTGCATCTGCAACTGCAAATGGCACATCCAGCTTTCTCGCTAGGGTTTGAGCCAAAAGGGTCTTACCACTACCGGTAGGACCAATGAGGAGAATATTGGACTTTTGGAGTTCAACAGGACTCTCCTCGTTTTGACCGCCATTTTGGTGGAAGCTGAGGCGCTTGTAATGGTTGTAAACCGCAACGGAGAGGACTTTCTTTGCCTCTTGTTGACCAACGACATGATCGTCCAGATACTTTTTGATTTCGCGAGGCTTAGGAATTTGGCTCAGCGAAATGGGTTCTGCTGTACTCTTACGCTTCTCTGGCTGAGCATCGCGACGGGGCGCTGCTGGAGAAGGCTGAGAGGGCATCGTGCCCGAGTCAAACAGTTCCTCGTCGAGTATCTCGTTGCATAAATCTACACATTCATCACAAATGTAGACTCCCGGACCCGCAATTAACTTGCGAACCTGCTCTTGGGATTTGCCACAGAAAGAACATTTGAGGTGGGAGTCGTACTTAGGCATTTAGACCTCTACTGCACAGGGGCGACAACAGGACTGTTGGGCTTGGACAAGACGGCATCAATTAGACCGTAGTCCTTAGCCTCTTCCGCAGACATAAAGAAATCACGCTCCGTATCTTCTTCGATACGGTCTAGAGGCTGGCCTGTGTGGCTGGCAAGTAGACCATTGAGCGTCGTCTTGTGATAGAGGATTTCCTTGGCTTGGATTTCGATATCTACCGCTTGGCCCTGAGCACCACCCAAAGGCTGGTGGATCATAATACGAGAATTGGGAAGCGAAAAGCGTTTGCCTTTGGCACCACCCGAGAGCAGGAATGCACCCATGCTAGCTGCCAAGCCAAAGCAGATAGTAACAACATCAGGAGCAACCTGCTGCATGGTGTCATACATCGCCATCCCTGCGGTCACTGACCCCCCAGGGGAGTTGATGTAGATTTGAATGTCCTTCTCGGGGTCTTCGGCTTCTAGGAAGAGGAGCTGAGCCACGATGGCATCTGCAATGGCATCGTCAACTTGAGTGCCGAGGAAGATGATGCGCTCTCGCAGCAGACGGGAATATATGTCGAAGGCACGTTCGCCACGGCCGGATTGTTCAATCACCGTAGGAACCATTGCCCGGGGGGATTGACCCTGGTACATGGAAGTCAAGTCCAGATCCCGTTGATTGTGGGAAGTGACGCCGTAGCCAGAACGCTGAGAATGGATTGAACCAGGAAACTGGGAAGAGAGCATACGTGAATGCGAGGTGGCAAAAAGCAATAGGGTCAGCAGGGTGGGAGAGGAGCGATCGCAGCAAAGCAAGCCGCTCAAATCCTTCAAGCTAGGCTACGCCTTACCCATTATGCCTTAAACAATTCAGGGTGGTGAGTGTTTTGTCTCCTTATAACACCTCCTTAAGGAGGACGCCCACCACCCTTGAACTAGTCGTACAGCATCTGAATGGTCGTTTCGGGGGAAATGAGTCTCTCCCCCTTCTGTCATGGGTCTAGGACTTCTTAGGCTTTTTCTGAGTAGATTTCTTCTTCTCAGAGGTATCAGCCTTGCCATCCTTTTTCGTTGTCTTGGCTTTCTTTGCTTTGGCGGGGCTTTCGTCAGCAGCTGACTCTTTGGCCTCAGCCTTGTCTTCCTTCTTAGCCTTGGCTTGCTTGGCTTTGGCAGGCTTCTCCTCAGCTTCTGTTGTTTCGCCCTCTGCCTCTTCTGATTCCTCTTCAGGGGCTAGGGAGCCTTCAGGAACCAACTCAACGGTGCCGTTGGATTCCACCCAGCTCATAATGGCATCCTTCAAGAGGTCTTCCTGAACAACCCCTTTAAGACGGTCCATGTCGATGTTGGACTTGTCTTGGGTCGTATTCTCCAAGACTTCCTTCATCTTGGCCTCTACCGCCGAATCTTCTACTGAGATAGATTCAGCTTTAGCAATCTCGCCTAGGGACAGCGTGCGCTTCAGACGCTCAATTGCTTCAGGTTTGGACTGCTCGCGGAACCGCTCTGCTAGCTCCTGGTTGAAAATCTTGTTGATATCCATGCCCTGATCACTCAGGCGCATAAGGGTTTGGGTTAGGAGTTGATTGGACTCTCGCTGAATCATGGTGTCGGGCAGTTCGACCTCAATCAGCTCAGCCAAGACTTTCGAAATTGCTTCGTGCTTGTTCTCTTTCGTCTTTTGCTCAGCTTCCTCTTGGTAACGAGTTTCTAAACTCTCACGCAGCTCCTTGAGAGTTTCGAAGTCGCTGACCTCTTGGGCAAAATCGTCATCCAGCTCTGGAAGCTCGCGAGCTTTAAGCTCCTTTAGGGTGATTTCAAAGGTTGCCTTCTTACCTGCCACTTCAGGTTGAGGATAGTCCTCAGGGAAGGTTGCAGGAACCTTGCGAGTTTCATCGGGCTTCATGCCCATCATGCCTTCGATAAAGCCAGGGATGAACTTGCCTTCACCCAGCT
>CALLPZ010000111.1 GCA_938015405.1 uncultured Pseudanabaenaceae cyanobacterium | reverse complement strand
GTGTTGCTACAGCATCCCTGGGCGACGATGCCCCTAGTGTCTCGGGTCAATGTGGGGCCTGCCATGCTGCGCTATATCGATGCAACGCTGGGCTGTTTGGTGGAGGCTGGCTTTTCGCTAGAGATGGCAGACCATGCCTGGAATGCTATGGATAGCCACATCTATGGCTTCACTTTGCAGGAGCTGAATTTTCCCTTCGATGCCGAAGACTATTCCGATGCTGCTGAGGCCTATGTGGCCATGATCCCCGAAGACAAATATCCCTATATGAATCGACTGACCCATCTAGTGATGGAGCAGCAATACGATGGTCTGCACGAGTTTGAGTTCGGGCTGGAGTTAGTCCTAGATGGACTGGAAAAATCTCGGTTGGCTCGGAACTGAATTCCTGGATGAGTGAGCTTTCTAAAGCTACATGCCTAGGTTTCCGCTTTAGTGGATAAGCGATATTGGCACCAGTCGAGTCAAACCGGCACAAACTCGCATCCCGCAGGTTTCCACTGCCATAACCGGGTCAGCCTCTCCTGGCTGGGCATGGCTGCAATACCTAGCCGCGCTTGGATGACCTGCATGGTGATTGCATTAAAGTCACTGGGAAAACGAGCCTGCTCCTGGGCATGGTCCAAAAAGAAGGTGCCATGGTAGCTGCCCGTGCGGGCCAGTTGTTTTTCACGAACATCAAATTTCGCAAGAGTTGCTTCAACATCTTTGAGTCGCTCTGGGTAGAGGGCTAGAATCAACTCTGCGGCGTTGCTGAAATGTTGGCCTTCATCCCTGACTAGGTGTTGGCCGATTCTCGCGATCGCCTTGCCAAAGTGACGGTAAAATTCAGCGAGGTCTCTGCGGTAAGAATAGGTGCTGCCAATTTCGTCATAGGCCAGCAGAAGCAGGATGCTGAATTCATCCACTAGCAAGTCTTCAATGGGGGCGATATTCCGCTGCTGTGCCCTAGCCTGGGCTTCCCGATCCATTTCAGCATAGGTCACGCCAGACAATGCACGATAGCAGCGACGCAGCCCCTGGTAGTGCTTCAGCTCATCCTCTAACCAGCGATCGAGCATCTGGCGGAATTCGGGGCTGACCCCTCGGACCAATAGCCAATCGTAGAGAAACTGGGCATCCGCTTCCGAAAAGACATCACGGGAGAGCAGGCGTTCAAAGTTCTCTGCAACTTGGGCAGGGGCAGAGCGGAAGTAGTCGGGGGCAATAGTGTGGTCCAAGCCGATGACAGAATCTAGGGTCCAGTGGTTCTGCTTTGCGGTAATGGCCATGGGATTGTGGGGGCACTGGTAAGTAAGTCTCGGCCATAGGGGAATATTGCCGAGCTGTGATTGTTTGAGCCGGATCTGAGGGTGACTTAAATCTGAACTGCACCGGCAACAATGTGCGGAATGATGGTGCAGTAGCGGCCAGTGATTCTGGATCCATCGCCACGGAGCACAATGCCTGCGGCCTCACCATCTACACTCCAAGCGCCAACCATGTAGTGCTGGCGTTGCTTGCCAAACTTGGCCACCGGAAGCTCGAAAAACTCCTGCAAAATATAGCCTTCCTCGCCATAGCCTTGGGCAGGCTTGGCCTCGATATCGCCAACCGTTGGATCTGAAATTGCAACCCCCACGCCTTCATGTCCGATAATCGGCTTGCGAATATGGATGCCCACAGCGAGTTTGGTCGCATCAGTGGAAATATCGTTGTCGAAATAGGTCGGCAGGAGATATTTGCCATAGGTGGGGTGATTGCCAAACCATTGCCACATATAGGCCATGGCCCCTTTGTTACTCAGCACCTGCTTCCACAGTGGTTCGATAATCACCTGATCCGAGATGTCATCCTTCTCTAGGCGAGCCACCAAAGCAGCAGTGGAACCATCGTTGGCCATGTCAGCTTGGATATTCTGCCAGTCGTAAATCTTCCAGAGGATTGGCATCCGATCATTCTGGGCGTCAACGAGGTAGCCCTCAGAATCTAGGCCAATGCCCCGGTTAATCAGCTCCCCATCATCGTCGTAGTTGTCTCGTAGGGTGACGATCTGGGTGTAGATTTGGTCATCTACTTCATCATGTAGAATTTGAATCAGTTGCATGGCCATCTCAGAATCTTCTTCCAGATTCTCATCGACTAGGAAGGAGACGCCACGACCCTTAAAATCGTATTCGCTTGCCAGGACTCGAAATCGGTTGGCAATTTTTTCCCAATATTCATTGAACTGATAGGCATCGCTTGGCAGTGCTTTATCGCCAGATGCAAATTGACTGCGGTAGTTGCAGAACCAATTCCATTGGTAAACGGTCTCAGCGCCTAGAAGGGGCGTTTCACCGTTGACTTCGATCAGCTTGATCGCCAGCTCAGAACCGCTCAGGTCCCCGAGGGCATCATTGCGGATGGCAAAGTCGAAGCGGGTCGCCAGCTCTAAATCCTCGGGGTCTTCTCGGTCCCAGGATTGTGCAATCACGCCATGGTATTCGGCCGGTATGCCCAATGTCTTGAGACGAGTTGTCACCGCGCCGTCGGACTCGTCCGTAAAGAAACGGTCCAAGAATTCGCAGCTCATTTCCCACAAAGCCTCGGTGGCATTGGCTAAAGCCTCTGCTTCCCCTTCGCTGAACTGAATGGCGTAGGGCCTGTCTAGGGCCTCAGTCCAGTAGCGAATCTCCTTATTGGAGAGGGCCTCAACCTGATAAGCATTCTCTCGAATGTGCTGCTGCCAGTTGCGACGGCGTTTAATTTCGATCGGACGCATGCTTCTGCTTCTCGGCTAGGTTTGCGGGGGCTGCTGGGGGGACGTTCAGGATTATTTGCCACCTTTGCCGGTGTACTTATAGGAGCTACCAAAACCAGAGCTGCCCCGCCCTGTAATGGCATTGGTTCCAGACTTGCTAGCAGGCTTGGTTGGGGTTTGGGTCGTTGTGGTCTTGGGAGAGGTTGTGGATTTGGTGGTTGTGGATTTGGTTGTAGAGTTCTTGGTTGTAGGCTTCGTTGTGGTTGTCGTGCGGCTTCCGCTAGAGTTGTAGCCACCGTAGTTGCTACTGCCACTGTCGCGATAGATGACGGTGGTGTGGTGGCCGTAATCTCGTCGGCCCCCGATGTAGATTGGCGTTGCCCAAGGATTATAAGAATAGCCCCCATAGAAAATGGGGCGGTAAATCGGTTGAACGTAGTTATTGCTGCGACTCGGTTCTACCCGTTCACATTTCTCCCCATTGGCTTCACAGGTGTTTTGGTCCGCGTAGGTTGGAGCCTCGGCTGCATATTTTTGTTCGGCAGCGGCTAGGAATTCCTCACACTCATCTGGCTGAATTGTGGGCTTGATGGGGGCTTCGCCGGTCAGCTTGCCTGCATCGAAGGCTTCTTTGAGGATTGTGTATTCTGCATTGAGTCGTTCGGTTTCAACTTTGCAGCTTGCCAGGTCCGTAAACCGGATCTCTTCCTGGCCCACCTTGGCTGCATCTACGACAGCATTGGCCTTAGTTTGCGCCATGGTCGTGGCGGGAATCGGTGCAGGCTCGTTGTTGGTTTTTACGGCGGGGGCAGCACAGGCGGCCAGCATGGTGCTGATGACTAGGCCAACGACGACTTGGTTGCGGGTTATTTTATGGGGTTGATATGAAGTCATGGGTGTTTAAGGACTTTATATAGGTTGATTAGATTCAAAAGGGGAAGTTATGCAGTCTCGGATTGGTTCTTAACCTTCTTGCATTGGCTCTTGTACCTATGCTGCTCTCCTTGGGGCTGGAATGAATTCTGGGGAGCAGCATAAGTTGCGTCTGCGGCGGTGATTGTGGGGAGGAGAGCGATCGCAGGTGCGACGCAACGCCTGCAGACACTCGGGAGCAGGTGGCCTGTCGGGAGGTAAGACAGCATGGTAGGTGCCAGCATAGAAGCCCAGCGTATTATTCCCAGGATTCAAGGCTCAAGCCATATTGCCCTGAGCGATACGTTTCTTATTTTTCTTGTGTCCAGAGAATTATCCGGATTG